>JAGVLI010000279.1 GCA_020054355.1 Planctomycetales bacterium
AGCCGGAGGCGAGCGCTGCGTCTCAGCGCTCGCCTCCGGCTCGCGGCTAAACGAACGGAGTGATCTCGCGCGAGGAAGAAATGCCCGACATCGTGCAATGCCCGTACTGCCCGCGCAAGCTGCAAGTGCCCGTCGAGGTGCTGGGGCAGCAGGTGCAATGCCCCAGCTGCGGCCAGAACTTTACCGCCGGCGCAGCCCCGCCCCCGCTGACACCGGCGCTCCGAGAGCATGTGACCGCGACGGAACCGCCCATCGGCGCGCGTCCCGAAACTTTGCCGATCAATGTCGAAGACATCCCCTTCGTCGAGCGCGTGCCCGAAGAACAGGAACCGGGTGACGTGGAGGATTGGCGGAAGGTGCGCATCGGCGTCAGCCTGGTCTACTACGGACTGGCCGCGTTACTGCTGGCCTTCATTGTCCTGGTCGTCGGCGGCGGCTGCGCCGGGGCGGGGGGCCGGGATGCCCGCCTTCTGGGGGCACTGGTTGGCATGGTCGGGCTGCTGGGCCTGGTCGCCAACTTCGCGCTGAACCTGGTCGGGCAGGTGTTTTGCCTTTGGGCGCCGCCCGAGCACAGTGCCCGCAGCCTGGCGATCATCGCGCTGGTGCTGGCCGTGGCCGGTCCCGGCTTGACCGTGACCGGCGGTTTCGTGACGCTGATCGAATTGGTCAGCCGGACTTCCAGAGCGATGCAAGCCACGGGACCAATGCTGCCGCCGGATTCGCCCGGAGTTGGCCCGCTGCTGAGCAATATCGGCAACGTGCTGTCGATCTTCCAGATGCTGGCGTTTCTCTCGTTCATGCGGGCGGCAGCGCTCTGCTTGCGGGATGGCGAACTCGCTCTGTCGGTTCAACCTTTGCTGGCCCTGGCCGGCGTTCTCGCCGCGATCTTCATTGGCATCCTGTTCCTGAGCGCCACCGGCGGCGGCGTCGGCAAGGCGCTCGACAAGCTCGGCATCCCGCTGCTGGGCTTCATCGGCATTGCCGCTTTGCTGAGCGTGATCTACGTCATCTGGTACGGCCGGGTGCTGGCGCAGATGCGGTCTGCCCTGGGAAGCCACATCCTGCGCCGGGCCGGCGAACGCTGATCCCTAATCGAGCCGCATGTCCATGCCCGACGTCATTCCATGTCCGTACTGCCCGCGCAAGCTGCAGGTGCCCGTCGAGGTGCTGGGCCAGCCGGTGCGCTGCCCCAGCTGCGGACAGACGTTCGTGGCGGGCGAAAACGCACCGGAGCCGCAACCACCGGCCGCGCCGGATACAGCGCTCGCGGAACTGTACGAGCATGTCCGCGAGTCGCAGCCGGCCGCCATCGTGGCGCCGCTGCCGTCGTTGAGCATTTCGGACGAGCCACGGACGCGCGGGCGGGAATCGTTACCCGAATCCTCACCTAGAGAACCTGGCAGCCTGGAAGACTGGCGGAAGGTGCAACAGGGCATCGAGCTGATTTGGCACGGATTGGTGATCGGTATCGTCACGATGCTGTCGGCCATGTGCGTGAGATGTGGCTTCTCCGGCATGGGCGGCGCGGACCCGGAAATCGCGGTGTTTGCCACGATCGTGGTCGGCCTGGTGGTGCTGGCCGGGCTGACGAGCGTTACCCTGCATCTGGTCGGACAAGTCTTCTGTCTCCGCTCGCCGCTGGAAAATAGTGCGCGGCCCCTCGCCCGGATCAGCCTGGCGTTGCTGCTGCTGTTGTTGGGCTTTGGAATCGGCATGCTCAGCTGGGTGGAGGGCATAGCCGGCCGTAATGTGCTGCCATTCGCCGGCTTGGGCGACCTGATCACCCTTGGCTCGCTGGTCATGCTGGTACAAGTGACCGTCTTGCTGCTCTGCCTGCGAGCGCTTGCGATGAACGTGCGGCAACAGCGTCTGGCGACCTCGATCCGTCGGCTGACATTCCTGGTCGGCGGCATCGTCGCAGCCATGATCGCCATCCACGGGGCGGTGATCGCCGTCAACACCACGGGCCGGCCAATTGACGAAATCGGCGTGGTGCTCTTTCCCTTCGCTTGCGCGCTGGTCATCCTGGCGCCGATCTTCCTGATCTGGTATGTCGTCGTGCTGTCCGAATTGCGTCAAGCGGTGACGGCCTACGTCTGGCGGCGGGAACGTCAGGAAGGCTGACCGCTGGCGTCTGGTCCCACTTTCACCACGCCGTTGACGATCACGCACCACGCCTGACCGCGCACCTTCCAGCCGCCGAACGGGGAATTGCGGCTCTTGGAGCGGAACTTCTTCGCATCGATGGTCCACTCCGCCGTCGGATCGATAATGGTCACGTCGGCCGGCGCGCCGGGCTTCAGGGTGCCCCGGTCGATGCCGATGATTCTCGCCGGATTGATCGTAAGCCGTTCGATCAGCTGCGGCCAGGTGAGATGGCCCGGCTCGATCAGCGACAGCACGCAGATGGGCAGCAGCGTTTCCAGGCCGACGATGCCGTTGGGCGCCTGGTCCAGTTCGCGCATCTTCTTCTCCGGGGCATGCGGCGCGTGGTCGGTGACGATGGCGTCCAGGGTGCCATCCTTCAGCCCGACGATCATCGCTTCCACGTCCGCTTGCGTTCGCAGCGGCGGGGACATTTTGAAGTTGCTGTCGAAGGTGCGCAGGCAGACATCCGTCAGCGTGAAGTGATGCGTGCAGACCTCGCCGGTGACTTTCACGCCGCGCTCCTTGGCCCGGCGGATCAGGTCCACGCTGCCGGCGGTGGAGACGTGCAGGATGTGCAGCCGGCCGCCGGTGATCTCGGCCAGGGCGATGTCGCGATGCACCATGACTTCCTCGGCGGCGGCCGGCATGCCGCGCAGCCCCAGGCGCATGCTCTCGAAGCCTTCGTGCATGACCCCGCCGCGCGTCAGTTCCAGGTCTTCGCAGTGGTCCATCACCGGCTTGTCGAACATCCGGCAATACTCAAGGGCACGGCGCATGATCTCGGCCGACATGACCGGCGTGCCATCGTCCGTGAAGGCCACCGCGCCGCCCTTGACCAGTCCGCCGATTTCGGCCAACTCCTTGCCTTCGCGGCCCTTGGTGATCGCGCCGATGGGAAAGACGTTGGCGTTGCCGGCCCGCTGGGCTTGCAGGTAGACGAACTCCGCCGCCGCCTGGCTGTCGAGCGCCGGCTCGGTGTTCGGCATGCAGGCCACGGAGGTGACGCCGCCGGCCAGCGCGGCTGCCGTGCCCGTGGCGATGGTTTCATCTTCCTCGCGCCCCGGCTCCCGCAGGTGGACGTGCATGTCGATCAAGCCGGGGCAGACGATCTTGCCGACGGCGTCGATGGTGCGCTCGGCGCGCAGGTTCGGCTGTGGGCCGATGCCGAGAATGCGGCTGTCTTGCAGCCACAGTTCGCCGACCCGATCGAGGTTCTGCGACGGGTCGATGATCCGGCCATTGGTGATGCGGAGGGTGGTCATGACGGCAATGGTGGCGTAAACATGATGTTGCGAGCCTATTCGGCGCCCATTACAATTCGTGTATGACTCCCGGCAATTTCAACAAGGTGGTACGCCGGTTTAATCGTCGAGCACCCTTTCGGCCCTTTACGCTGGAACTGCTGAGCGGCACCCGTGTGGAAGTCAACCATCCCGAGGCCTTACGGGTATATCGGAATGGTTTGGTGCGGGTTCGCAGTTCGAGCAACGTGCATTCGGTCTTCGAGGTGACGGAAATCGTCCGTTTCATTTCCGCGACCGGGATAACCTGAAAACCGCGGATGGGAGTGGTCGCAATGATGAAGCCAGAAGCATTCGAGCAAGCCGTCAATTCCTTTCGCCACAGCCAGCCCTTTCGGCCCTTCGTCATCGAACTCGATGATGGAGAGCGCATCGTCGTGCGCGATCCCAAGGAATTGTCCTGCTGTTTCGGAGGGGCCGATTACGAAGGACCTACTGACGACGACTTCGCCTTTATCGAGTGCTACGACGTCAGCCAAGTAGTCGAGTTGCCTGCATCGGAAGCGCGGGCTTCCTGAATCTCGCCATCACTCCTTGGGCAAGAGCACGTCTCTCGGCAAGAACCGCAAGAGCAAGGTTCGCTTCACGAACTGGTCGATCAGCTTCTCGGTCTTCTCGGCCAGTTCCTTGCCACGGTTGTACAGCGATTGATCGACCTTCTGCTTCTGCGCTGCCACGTCGTCGATCAGGGTGGTGGCCGATTTGCTGTTGTCGGTGACTTCATTCAGCATGCCCCAGCGCGTGGGCCGGCCCGTGAACGGCGCGGTCTGCCAGCGCAGGTCCTTCAAACGGTCGCGGACGGCCGTAGGATCGTCGGCATGGCTGGTGGTGTACTGCGTGGTCTTGGCCCCGACGTTGTGCGACATCGCCAGCGTGACCAGGTTGACCATCCACCAGAGTTCGTGGGCGAAGACCAGCAGCAGCGCCAGGCCGATGAGGCGCACCACCCAGGCGCCGAAACCGTGCTTGGTTTCCTTGCGAAAAAACGGCGCGATGACCAGGTCCAGCGCCTGACCGACCAGCGCGCCGGCCACTGCGCCCAGCAGCGCACCGACCACGCCGCCTGCGGCTCCGTTATCCATGCCGCCGTACACCGCGCCGGCGACCAGTCCCGCCAGTGCCACCAGAAATGCGAAGTTTGCCAGCATACCTTCCTCAATCGCTTTCGCGCCAATCAGCCCACGGGTGCGCCGCAGAGCAAGGTCAGCACCGCCATCCGCACCGCCAGACCGTTGGTCACCTGTTGCAGCACGGCTGAATGCGGGCCGTCGGCCACGTCCGGCGTCAGCTCCACTCCCCGGTTGATCGGTCCCGGCGCCAGCAGCAGCAAGTCCGGCTTGGCCCGCTTTAGCCGTTCGTTGTTGAAGCCGAACAGGTCGGCGTACTCGCGGATCGACGGAAACAGCCCGCTGCGCTGCCGCTCGAACTGAATGCGCAGGACGTTGATGACGTCGCAGCGGGGCAGGATCTCGTCCAAGCTGTAGGCCACTTCCACGCCCATTTGAGGCATCCACGGCGGCACCAGCGTCGAGGGGCCGCAGACGATGACCTTCGCTCCCAGCTTGAGCAGGGCGTGAATGTTGCTGCGGGCCACCCGGCTATGCGCGATGTCGCCCACCAACCCGACCGTCAGACCCTCGATGCGCCCCTTGGCCCGGCGAATGGTGAAAACGTCGAGCAGTCCCTGCGTCGGATGCTCGTGAGCGCCGTCGCCGGCATTGATGACGCCGCAGGCCAGGTGCCGGGCCAGCAAGTACGGCGCGCCTGGCGAGGAATGGCGGACCACCATCAGGTCCGCGCCCATCGCCTCGATATTCTTCGCGGTATCAATGAAGGTCTCGCCTTTCGACAGGCTGGAGCTGGACGCGGTGAAGTCAATCGTGTCAGCGCTCAGTCGCTTGGCCGCCAGGCTGAAGCTGGTGCGCGTGCGGGTCGAAGGCTCGAAGAAGAGGTTGACGACCGTCTTGCCCTTCAGTTCGGTACGCTTCTGGCCGGGCAACTGGCTGAACTCGGCGAACTCCTCGGCGGTATCGAGAATCGTTTCGATCTCCGCCCGGCTCAGGTCTTCCAGGCCGAGCAGATGTCGCTGATTCCAGGTCCGAGGTTTGCCGACGGGCCTGGCGGTATCGATGCTCACGGCTAATTCCTCTCGCCACCGAAAGGACGCGGGTTTACTCCGGTGGCAGGATACTCTGCGGTTCGGGCCGGCGACAAGCAGATTTATCGCGGGTTGTCGTCTGGTGGCGACGAGCGTAGGAATTCTGCCGTCTTTGCCGGCGCACTTTGGCATATCATGGAGGAAGACGACCCGGCCACAGCGACCCCGAACCTCCGATGAACCAATCCCGAAAAAAGAGCTTCTGTTACGAGTATGCCCGCCCAGCGGTGACGGTGGACGTCGTCATCGTCACGCAAGAAACGCCGCGCCGCGTGCTGCTGATTCGCCGCAAGAGCGAGCCGTTCACCGGTCACTGGGCCATTCCCGGCGGCTTCGTCGATGAGCACGAAACGCTGGAAAAGGCGGCCCGCCGCGAACTGTTGGAGGAAACCGGCGTCGAGGCGGGCAAGCTGATTCCGCTGCAAGCCTTCGGCGATCCCGGCCGCGATCAGCGCGGCTGGACCATCAGCATCGCCTACCTGGCCGAGGTGAATCCGGAGAACGTCAAGCCGCGCGCCGACAGCGATGCCGCCGAGGTCGGCTGGCACAGCCTGCACCGGCCGCCGCAGCTGGCCTTCGACCATGCGGAAATCCTGGCGTGCGCGCGGCGCCAGTTACGCGAGCGCTGAGCGGCGAAGCAACTCCACCACTCAGCGGGCCAGCGCCGGTTCGGTCAGGATGGCGAGCAACCGCCCTGCTTCTTGCGCAACCTGCTGAAATGGCACCTCGGACGTGACGGCTGCGCCGTCATTCTTGAACAGCCGAAACTCGACTGTTTCCCTTTTCGGCAGCACCAGGATCGTTCCCAGGCGGCTGCGCGGATTGCGACGGGTGGAGATTACCAGATTATCCAGTGATGTGCCGGCGTAGAGGCGATCATTGAATCCTTGAGAGCAGATGAGGTCAAGGATCGGCAGCACTGGGGTCAATTCGGGGTGCAACGTGCTGCGCCGCTGAAAGACAGCGCGATAATAGTCCCAAGTTTCCCTGGCTTCGCGCTGTTCCTGGGCAGTCATGGAAACGCTCCAGTCCGGGCTTGGATTCGCTGAAGAGGAACCTGCTGGCTATTTTGCCAGAAGACCGCCTTGCGGTTCAACTCAATCCTGGTCAGAGTCTGAACCAATTCCCAGCCGGTGTAGCTCCCTCTGGGATCGAGGCAGTGGTGTTGCCCGCTGGTCCACGCTCGGCGCACGTCCAGACCATCCAAGTGGAAATGGATGATCGTGGCCTGAGCGGTCGCTTCCTCGAAAGCCCGTGCGAAGTCGATCCGAAAATCAGCCTGGGTGATGCCCTCTCTGCGCCAGTGGCGGTAGGACACGGCCTGATGCCGGGATGCAAACACCTCGATGGCTTCACGTTCCCAAAGCAGGGGCGACTGGGGCCGTCCTGCCTTGATGCGGCGTTTCGGCAAGGTCCCGAAGTGTGTCAGCCCCAGTACGATCAGTTGCCCGGCCACGTTGTCGGGAATACCTCAAATCAGGCAGCACAGCGAGCCGCGTCTTACAGATACTCCGGCATCGGCTCGCCGCGCTCGACGGCCGCGAACATCGCTTTCACCGTCGGCCGTTGCAAGACCAAGATGGTGAAGATGCCCAGGACGGTGCCGATGGGGATGTCGAAACAGGTGATGCCGCCGACGACATTGCAGGATTTCCAGCCGCGATAGCGGCCCAGCCAACGGCCGGCGGCAATAGAAGCAGCCGCCAAGAGCCAGCAATACAACACACCGAGGACGCCCATCGCCGTGTACATGCCGCCAATCATGGCGAACATTGCCGCAGGATCGGGGCCGGGCGGTTGATTGGGCCGGGGCGACGGCACCACCGGCGGGGCCACGAGGAAGAAAATACCGATGCCCATGAAGAACATCGGTGCGAGGCTGCCGAGAAGCAACAGCCCGCCATGCACGTAGTGCAGGAGCGACAGGACGGAAAGATGTTGCCGATCCGGATTCATGGGAGGCTCCATCACCGCGAAGCCGCCAGCGGCGGTCAATACGCCTTGGCGAACACCACCCGGCCCGCCGACGGCTTGCCGGTCAGGACGCACTTGCCTTCTTCCTTCGGGCGGTCGAAGGGAATGCAGCGGATGGTCGCCTTGGTTTCCTCGGCGATCTTGTCTTCCGTCTCCCGGCTGCCATCCCAGTGCGCCCAGAGGAAGCCGCCTTCCTCGATCTTCTTCTTGAATTCGTCCCAGGAGTTCACCTCGCACGTCGCGGCGTCACGCCATTTGCGCGCCTTCTCCAGGAGATTCGTCTGCATGGCCTTGAGGATTTCGATAATCCGCTGGGCCGCCCCTTCCAGCGGCACGCCCATTTCCTTGCCGTCCTTGCCGGGCACGTCGCGCCGGGCGACGACGCAAGCGTTCTTTTCGAGGTCCTTCGGTCCCAGTTCCACGCGCACCGGCACGCCTTTCAGTTCCCATTCGTTGAACTTGTAGCCTGGCTGGTGCTGCTCGCGGTCGTCCACCTTCACCTGGATCGGGTCGTAGTCCAGCCAGTCGCCCAGGGGAATCTGTCGGATCGATGCCGCCAGGGTCTGGGCCGCCTTGAGGACCGCTTCCTTTTCTTCGGGCTTCTTGAAGATCGGCACGATGACCACGTGGATCGGGGCCAGCCGGGGCGGCAGCACCAGGCCCTGATCGTCCGAGTGCGTCATGATGATGCCGCCGATCAGGCGGGTCGAGACGCCCCAGCTGGTGGCCCAGGCGTGCTCCAGCTTGCCTTCCTTATTCTGAAACTTCACGTCGAAGGCCTTGGCGAAGTTCTGCCCCAGGAAATGACTGGTGCCGGCCTGCAGCGCTTTCTTGTCCTGCATCATGGCTTCAATGCAGAGCGTATAGACCGCGCCGGGAAACTTCTGGCCGTCGCTCTTGGGACCGACCAGCACCGGCATCGCCATCCATTCCTCGGCGAACTTGCGGTAGACCTTGACCATGCGCAGCGTCTCTTCCTCGGCCTCCTGCTGCGTGGCGTGGGCGGTATGGCCTTCCTGCCAGAGAAATTCGGCGGTGCGCAGGAACAGCCGGGTGCGCATTTCCCAGCGGACCACGTTGCACCACTGGTTGATGAGCAACGGCAGATCGCGATAGCTCTGGATCCAGTTCCGATAGGTGTTCCAGATGATGGTTTCCGAGGTCGGCCGGACGATCAACGGTTCTTCCAACTTGGCTTCCGGATCGACGACGATGCCCTGGCCGGGAATCGACTTCAGCCGGTGATGGGTCACGACCGCGCATTCCTTGGCGAAGCCGGCCGCCATCTCCTCTTCCTTGGCCAGGAACGATTTGGGAATGAACAGCGGGAAGTAGGCGTTGACGTGGCCGGTTTCCTTGAAGAGGCGGTCGAGAGCGCGCTGCATCCGCTCCCAGATGGCGTAGCCGTGCGGCTTGATGACCATGCAGCCGCGCACGTCGGAATTGTCGGCCAGCCCGGCGCGCTGGACGATATCGATGTACCACTGCGAATAGTCCTTCTCGCGCGAAGTGATCTTTTCGGCCATGATGGACCTCGTGTCGGGAATCGGAAATCACTGCGATTATAGAGGACAGGCGACGGAAGGTCACGGTTCGCCCTCGTCCTGACCGACCGCTTGCGGTTTAGCACACCTTTCCCTGGCGGCTTTGCGCGATTGCACGAGCGCCAGTCGCTTGTTATAGGCTCAGACGCTGTTTTCAGTCGCCGGACAGCCGGCTTTGCCAGCCCATCCTGTCTTTTCCAGGTTGAGTCCATGACTGAACTCTTATCGCGCTGTCGCGGCGCGGGTCGGACCTTTGAACTCGAGGTTTTCGCGCTGGTCGCCCTGGTGTCCGCCATTTACTTCGTGCGCCTGGGCGATTTGCCCTTGCGCGGCGAGGAATCGCGTTGGGCGCAAGTGGCGCGGGAGATGGCGGCCAGCGGCGACTGGATCGTGCCCCGCCAGCAGGGCGAACCGTTCCTCAGCCGG
>JAGVLI010000766.1 GCA_020054355.1 Planctomycetales bacterium
GGGCTGACGCCCCGACGCTCGCCGTTTCGTGTGCGCCGTTGGCTTACCATCCACCCGCTGGCCTGCTTTACTGGAGTGATCCGTTCATCTTCGGACCAGGCAACGATTGCCGGGAGTCGCCATGCACATCAACCCTCGCCAAGCCGTCACCGCGATTCTGGGTCCGCTCTGCCTCACCCTCTTTTTCGCGGCCGAGGCCGGCTCCGCCCCCGCTCCCGAACTCCAGAAGTTGCATGCGCTGCTGGTCATCGATACCCAGGCCAACCTGGGCGACAGCGTGCGCGTGGACAGCGAGCGCATGAAACACTTGCTGCTCGCCGGCATCCCGAAGGAACGTCTGCACATCACGACCCTGACCGAGAAGGACGTTACCTTCAACAAGATCGTCGCCTACTATCGCAATCTCAAGGTCAGCCCATCCGATGTGCTGCTGTTCTACTACACCGGCCACGGGGCCACCGACACGGAGAAGGGCCATTTTCTGGCTTTCCAGGACGGAAAAAGTCCAGGAATGCTGCGTTCGGATTTACGCACCGTCATGCAGGAAAAGCAAGCCGGCCTGACGGTCGTGCTGACCGACTGTTGCAGCACGCGCATCAAGGTCGAAGGCAAAACCAACGACCGCAAGCTTGCCGGCACGCCGCCTGCGGCCAAGGAACTGAATCCGATCTTCCGCAATCTCCTGTTTCAGCACCGAGGCGTGGTGGACATCACCGCCGCCAGCGGCAACTCGGCCTTTGGCGATTCCCGCGAAGGCGGACTGTTCACCCGTGCCCTGGACAACGTCTTGCTGCCGAAGACGCAGCTTCCTTACGACGCCAACAAGGACGGCTTCGTGAGCTGGCAGGAGTTCTTCCCTTCGCTCCGGCAGGAAACCGAGAACATCTCGACCCACTGGTTCAAGGCGGTTCGTCAGAACCCGAAGAACAAGGAGCTGAAGATCGACCAGAAAACGCAACGGCCCCAGGCGTTCGAGCTGACCGAGGCGACGACCGCGTCGCCGTCGCTGACCATCCGCAACGTGTCCGCCGGGCCGCTGCGCTATCAGTTCCGCTGGGGCGGTCAGGGCACTTTCGAGAGCGCCGTCCTCAAGACCCAGGAAGCACGCACCCACACGCTGCCCGCCGGCAAGTCCGTCAAGGACATCCCCAACCTGGAAGTAAAGACCGATTCGGGCAATTCGGTGCAACTGAAAACCGGCAAGTCCTACCGCTACAGCGGCAGCGCCACGAAGAACCGCAGCCTGCTGGACGATGAGGACGACATCCCGGCCAAGCCCTGATGTCGATCAGCTGTAGGGTCCGCTGTGCGGACCGTTTGACGGTCCACGGTCCGCACAGCGGACCCTACGGGCGATCACCTCTTCATTCGGATTCGGAATTTCCGCACGCCCCATCCCGGACTATCCTGACAAAGCCATCCCGCCTTCGGTCAGGAGAATCCCCATGCCGCGCTTCCAATCCTGTTTCGCCGCCTGCTTGCTGCCCGTGACACTGCTCGGCCTCGTATCGCCCGCGCAACCGCAGGCGGCCGAGAAAATCCCCGTCATATTCGACTGCGACATCGGCAACGACATCGACGACAGCTTCGCGCTGGCCCTCATCATGGCTAGCCCCGAGTTGGAGCTGCGCGGCGTCACCACCGTCAGCGGCGATACCATGACCCGCGCCTGGATGGTCTGCCGGTTTCTGACCATGCTGGACCGCAAGGACATCCCGGTCGCCGCCGGAGCCGCGCCGCAACCGGAGCAGAAGATCGAGGGCATGGTCCAGTACCGCAATCACCCCGCCCCCATTTACAACCGCACCTCGAAGCCCAGCAAGCTGACGGCCGTCGAGTTCATGTACGGCCAGCTGAAGGCCAACCCCGGCAAGATCACGCTCATCGCGGTCGGGCCGTTGACCAACATCGCCCGGCTGCTGAACGACCACCCCGATTGCAAGCCCTGGATCAAGCGACTGGTCATCATGGGCGGCGCGGTGCGCGTCGGCTACAACAATAAGCCGCCCGCCGAGCCGGAATGGAACATCAAGCTCGATCCGAAAGCCGCCCAGGCCGTGCTCGCTTCCGGTGTGCCGTTGACCGTGGCCCCGCTGGATGCCACCACGATGGTAAAGCTCGAAGCCCCGCAACGGCAGCAATTCTTCGCGGCCGGCAGCCTGCTGACCTGGCAAGTCGAGGCGATGTACCAACTCTGGGACCGGCCGACGCCGGTGCTCTACGATCCCGTGGCCGTGGCGCTGGCCTTCGAGGAAAAGTTCTGCAAGCTCGAAGACCTGTACCTGGAAGTGGACGACCAGGGCCTGATGAAGATCGGCCAGGGCAAGGCGAACGCCCGCGTGGCCACGAGCATCAAGGCCGACGAATTCCTGAAGTGGTACGTGGACCGGGTGGCGAAGGCGTACCCCGCCGCGCCGCCGAAGCCGCCCGCCAACTTTGCCAAGCCGGTGGCGCAGGGTGGCTTTCCGCATCGCATCCACACCTTCGAGGATTTCGAGACGGACATCGAGAAGCGCTGGTGGATGAGCGGCAAGGCCGAAAAAGCCATCGCGCCGCCCGGCCGCGGCCGCGCATGCCGTGCCGTGCTGACTCTCGATTTCGACGACTTGCAAGGCCAGATGAAGACCATGTACAACGCGGTCGTCTTCAACCCGGTGCCCGGCCCGCCGATGGGCAAGAACACCCGCCTCAGCTTTCGCTACTACCTCAAGGGCACCGACACGATTCGCGTGCAGCTGTACAGCCTGACCAAGGGCTATCATCGCTACCTGTCGCTGGAAAAATTGCCGCAAGAGAAATGGCAATACGCCACGGTGGACATGACCGAGATGCGCCGGCCCGACGGCACCGGCGGCCCGCTGGCCGAGAACGAGCGCATCGACGACATCCAGTTCTACATCGATCCGAAGGCCGAGATCATCGTGGACGACATCGTGCTCTACGACGCCGCGCCGCCGGAGGAGAAACGGCCCTTCCCGAAGAACATCCATTACACCGGCTGGTTCGATAGCGGCAAGCAAGGCAAGGAATGGCCCGGCAGCTTCGACATCGTGCAGAAGCAGGGCTACTTCTGGCATGCCGCCAAGAGCGTGGCGAACGCCGAGACGGGGGAACCCTGGATCGAGCTGCACCTGCGCGGCGAACGGCCCCTGGGCGCAGTGACGCAGCTGGTCTTCCGCTATCAATTGACCGGCGCGGACACGCTGAAAGTCGTTCTCGGCAACCGCACCGCCAAGGAGAAGCAAACGGTCGAGCTGAAGGGTTTGAAGAAAGGCGAATGGGCGGAAGCAACGGTCGATTTCTCCGCCGACGCCAAGCCCACGAAGCCGAAGAAGGGCGACAAGGCCGACGAACTGCACTTCCTGCTGCCCAAGGGAGCGGAACTGTTGCTCGATGACGTGCTGCTGTTCGAGCCGGGGGAGAAGCCATGACTCTCGTTCCCAGGCTCCGAGCCTGTGAACGAATCTACTCACATACGCTTGTTCACCACCTACGGATGAACACTTTCCGGTCAGCGAGACGGCGCTATCATGTACGCCATCGGCCCCTGCTGCCGAGCCCGGTGAGGTTGCCATGACTCCGGAAACGTTGCTGTTCCCCGCTTGGCCCGGCGAGGGGGACGCTGACC
>JAGVLI010000583.1 GCA_020054355.1 Planctomycetales bacterium
CCGGCCGTCGCGGCCGCGGTATACAGGCCCGAACTATTCACGCTGCCCGGCCCGCTCAGCAGCGACCAGGTGAACGTCGGCTGCGTCGCCAGGTTGATGCCGAACTGGTCCTTGGCGGCGGCGGCGAACTGCTGCGTGCCGTTGAGCGGCAAGTTCGAGGTGCCCGGAGTGACGCTGATGCTGGTCAACGTCTGATTGACGGTCACGTTGACGCTGCTGGTAACGGTCAGCCCGCCCGCATCCTGGATGGTCGCCTGGAAGGTGTAGCTGCCGGCCCGATTGAACGTCACGGTCGAACTCTTGGCGGCATTGGTTCCGTTGGCGGAGAAAGTCGGCGATGCGCCGCTGGGTGTGCTGGTCGCCGCCCAGGTGTAGGTCAGGGCGGCCTCGCCGCCGTTGTCGGCGCCCAGCACGCTCAGGATGGTGGTCAACCCCGTCACGGTGCCGGGCGCAGCGCTGGCGGCAGTGGCCACGGTCGGCGCGGTGTTGCCAGCCCCGCCGTAGGTGAAATTGTCGGCGGCCGTATTGGCCGAGAGGCCGTAGCCGAACACCGGAGTGTTGAGGTTGTACGTGGCGCTGTCGCCCGGCACGCCGATCTGGCCCGAGCGCACGCGCACGTCCACGGTGCCCGTGCCCGTGGGGACCGTGACGGACACATGAGCGTCGTCGATGTAGGTGACGTTCGTGCCCGCGGTACTGCCGAACAGGACGGACAAATTGCCCGCCGCGCCGGAGAAGTTCTGGCCGATCACCGTCAAGGTGGTGCCGGCGGGACCGGTAGTGGTGCTCAGGCCGGTCACCACGGGCGTCAGATTGACTACCTCGAAATCGGTGACGAGCAGCCGACGCAGGCCGTTCGTGGTGCTGGTGATGGCTTCCTCGAAGAGGCTGCCGGACCAGCTGAAGAACTGGGCGGTGTCCGGATAGTAGACCGACGAGGCCCCATTGATGAACATGTTGCTGCCGTTGTCGGCCAGGATCAGGCCATAATCCTTCATGGCCTGGGCGATGACCTGGGACTCCGGATTGAGCGTGGAAATATCCACACTGGCCTTGAGCCGCAGCCGGCCGCCCATCGGCAGTTCATTGGTGTTTTCCGGGTTGCCGGGGTTCGCGTGATGGGAGGCGGGATACAGGTACTTGTCGCGGACGATGTCGTTTTGCAGCGTGAAGCGCAGGGCGTGGTCGATCAGTCCCTGCCCGCCCATGCTGGTCGGCAGCCCTTCGTCGGGCCGCACCAACCCGGCCAGCACCGACAAGCCGGCGGCATCGACCGAGGTCCAGCCCACCTGGCGGCTGGGATTGAAATAGGTGTTGGTGTCCATGTCCCAGACGGTGATCTGCGCCGCGTGCGCCTTGCCGTCGCCCTGGCTGCCCCAGGGATTCACCTCGCCGGGCCGGTAGTACTGGTAGTACTCGTAGGCGATGTTGGTGTCCTGGTCCCAGACGATCAGGTGCCGGTCGCCGTCGTTGCCCTCGGCCATCGTGCGCGGGCCATTCTGAAAGTCGCCTTCGACCAGGACGTTGGTGGGGATCGGCGCGGGGTAGCCGAGGCCCTGCGCCACCGGCTTGGTGGGGTCGAGGTCGCTTTCGTCGGGATAATTCTCGATGACGACGTTGACCTTGGTCACGCTGTTGCCGTGGACGATGTTGATCGGAATGCCGTACAGGATTTCGCTGCTGCCCAGCGTGTGATTGAAGAAGTCGTTCTTGATCCGGGTGTTCGAGCCCATGTCCGCCGCGATGCCGCTGATGATGGCGGCGGAATTGGCCGCCACCGGCGCGTTGGTGATCTTCTGGTTCCAGGCATTGTCGGTGGGGAACAGGTCCTGGCCGACGAGGGCGGGCACCTCGCGCGCCTCCAGTTCTTCCACTCGCGGAATCCAGCGCCGCTTGTCCAGCGCCGCCGGCTTGGGCGCGCCCCGGTAATTCCTGATCGTGCCCGTCTTCGACTTGAACCAACCCATCCCCCAGAACATGGCTTTCGTCCTTTCGCTGGCGAACCGCGAGTCTCCGCTGGCAACCGGGCGCACTGCGGGCGGCGGCCTCCGTGACGGGGAACGGGGACCGTGGCGTTTGGGCGGTCGGGGCAGCCGGCAACGGCTGCGCAAGGGAATGGATGCCGAGTCTAACTGCGAGGTTGGGCGCAATGGCGCTGGGAGCGATCCCGATCGCGGTGAAGAAGGGGGAGCGGTTGCTTGCAGGCTCTGTCTCCAGGGGCAAACAGCCGCGACAAGGCAACCAGGATGCACGTCCCTTTGCGCTGGCAACTCTGACAACAACACTGTAGCTCAGGCTGTTGGTGTTGGCAAAAAAAAGAAAAATCCACGGAATTTCACGCCATCAGGCCGCCGGCCCCCGCGCCGCCGGCGGCACTGTCCAGAGCATCTGCCCGCCATCGCGGTCGGCTAGTGGGCCGGATACCAGCGGCGAAGCGGCATCGGGCAACACTTGGACGGCGAATAACTCATCGATGCCCGAAGAGAACTCGAAGGAAGCAGCCGCCTGCCCCGAACGCAAATCGACGACGACCACGCCACACTTCAAGCCCTCGGGGTGCGCGGCGATCGGCACCCCCGCCAGCGACGAAGCGGCGCGGATTTTCGACAGTCCGACGAATGCCAGATGGCCGTGAATCGCCAGGCCGCGGGTGTAGCCGGGGAGCTGCGCGACGCCTTCCACCTGGCCGTTCGCGACATCCGCCGTCACCAGCCTGCCCAGGCCGGAATCCAGCAGGTAGACCCGGCCATCGGCCAGACGGGGCGAGTGTGGCATGGTCAGGCCTCGGACGACGGTTTCGCTAGTGGCCACGTCAATCAGGCAGCCGCCGCCGGCCTTGCCGGGCCGCCAACCCTGCGGGGTGTCGGTTTCCCCCAGAGCGGTCGCATAGCGTGCTTTGCCAGCCGCTACTGCCAGTCCGTTCAGATGGCAGCGGTCTTCCGGCGCGAGGGCGGAAATGAAGCGCGGCCGCCAGCGCGGCTCGAAGCTGTAGGCCGGATGGCAGGTGCACAGGCACGAGAACAGGGTGTTGACCAGCCAGAGGTCGCTGCCGATCCAGGCCATTTCGTGGCACTGGATGTTGCCGGTGAAATGGGAGCCGCGCGCCAGGTAGCAGCTGTCGTAGCGCCCGCGCGGTTCGAGTTTGGCGGCGATGTCCGGCGCGTTGCGCAAGAACCAGACCTGGTTCCGCGTGGCCAGCGCCAGCCAGTCCGGCTTGCAAGCCAGCCCCATCGGCCGGTCGAAGGTGTGATAGGTCAAACTCAACTGCCCGCACGGGGCCGAGATGACGATGAGATTGCCCGTCTGATAGGTGGAGAGCAGCAGCGAGCATTGCAGTTCGGCCAGCAAGGACGGCAGGTTCTCGGAGCAACAGTGGCCGATGTCGCGAGCTTCCATCGGGCCGCCTTCAGCGCTCGAAGCGCAGCTCGCCCATGCGCACGACCTCGAAGTCCTTGCCCTTGACGCGGGTCAAGGTCTTCAGGTCCGCGTCGCGCCAGCGCGCGTCGCTGGTGCCGCCCAGGTACCAGTCCGAGCCGGATTCCGCCAGGAACATGCCGTGCTTCTTGAGCGCCGTCAGGATGACCTGGGCCACTGGCGGAAAGCCGCTGAGG
>JAGVLI010000430.1 GCA_020054355.1 Planctomycetales bacterium
CTACCCTGGCGCAAGAGCGGCGGCCGGGTCCGTGTCATCCAGGAATGCGGAGCCTTCTGCATAGTGTACAAAGTTCCGAGTAATGGATAGGGCGGAGCCGGGGAACGAGGTAATACTACTTGCTGTTTTCGTGGCACGCCTCGCAGCGCTGGAAGATAGTCTTCAGCGACTTCTTGGCCTCGGCGAACTCGTTCTTGCGGGCTTGTTCCGACACTTGCAGAGCGGCATCGCGCACGGCCAGCGAGTGCTTGCTCCAGGTATCACTGCTGCGCAAGTGCTTCAGAGCGTTCGCCTGGGTGGCGATGACCTCGGTTCGCAGCGCCAGTTCCTTCGCGGTCGCCGCCGACTTGGCATCGACATAGCTGCCGTCGAGCAGCGTCATCCAGGTCCGCAGGTTGCCTGGCAGCTTGAAACCCTTGTGCTCCACCTTGCCGGCTTCCTTGGGCTGCTTGGCGGCGAGGTCGTCGATCAGGCGCGTGCATTCCTCGCTGGCTTTCTCGCAATCGCCGGCGGCTTTTTTCCCGGCGGCCTCCACCAGCTTGTTGCTGGCCGTCGCCAACGCGCTGCAATGGGTGCGCCAGCCCTCGTCGGCAAATTGATAGCTGTACAGCTGGGCCAGGGTGCTCAAGCCACGGCCCGTCTGTGCGGCGGAAACAAAGTCCTTCTCGGCAACCCAATCCTTGACTGCCTTGAGCTGCGAGTGCAAGACCAGGTGCATGGACGCCAGCGAGCCGACGGGAGCGTAGACCGCCGGGTCTTCCTTGGTTTGCGACTGGCCGCGACTGCCAAGCAGCAGGACGCCGCTGGCCAGCACGAGCCAGCCGATCACAGACGTTCGGTTGCAAGTTCGCATTCGGTGATGCTCCTGGGGATGCGCATTAAACCCCAGCTTACCAGGGGGGTGGCGGGGCGTCCGCCGAAATGTGGGGGCGAGCGGCGGGCGTAAGCCCGCTGTTGGACGTGTCGGCGACCAGTCGCTGCCAACAGCGGGCTTACGCCCGCCGCTCGCCCAGGGTTTTTCCGCTACCCGCTGTCCGCCGGCTCACTTACACTGAACCCCGGTCATCACCGAGGATGGAATCATGACGCTCCGCTTTGGCATCTACGCCGAATTGCAGACCCCGCCGGAGAAGCCGCATGCCGAACTGTATCGCGAAATCATGCGGCAGATGGAGCATGCCGACCAGGCGGGCTTCGACGTTTATTCCATCATCGAGCATCACTTCTTCCAGGAGTTTTCCACGTCGGCTAACCCGCTGGCCATGATCTGCGCTGCGGCCCAAAAAACGCAACGGCTGCGCTTCCGCGTGGCCTTGCATACGCTGCCCTTATGCAACCCGATGCGGCTGGCGGGGGAAGTTGCCGCCGCCGACATCATCTGCAACGGCCGACTCGAAACCGGCCTGGGTCGCGGCCATGCCTGGCTGTTCCCCGCCACCGGCGTGGATCTCGCCGAAAGCCGGGGCCGCTTCAACGAGAGCCTGGAAATCCTCATCAAAGCCTGGACCGAGGAACGCTTCGACTATTCCGGCACCTACTACCAGTGCAAGGGCCTCTCGGTGGTGCCCAAGCCATTGCAGAAGCCCTATCCGCCGCTCTACACCGGCGGCACCAGCCTGGCGAGCTACGAGCTGGCCGGCAAGCACGGCTGGGGCATGTTCTTGCCGCCACTGTTGCCCTTCAAGGTCATGGAACCGAGCATCAATGCCTACCTGAAGGCAGCCAAGGAAGCGGGCCAGCAGCCGAACATCGTCTACATCCGGCCGGTCTACCTGGGAGACGATGCCAGGCAGATCGAGCACGAGGTCAAACCAGCCCTCTTGAACTTCCTGAAGTTCAACGCCAGCCCGGTGCGCGGCCTGCCCTCGAAGGAAGAACTGAACGCCAAGGGCTATGGCTTCTACGCCAGCGGAGCGCTGGAATCGCTGACGAAGCTGACCTACGAGGAAGTGGTGAATCAGGAGATCGCCTTCATCGGTACGCCGCAGGAGGTGGTGGCGCAAATTCGCAAGCTGCGGGAGCAGGCGCCGATCACGGAGTTGGCCATCGTCAGCAACTTCGGCGGCCTGGAGCACTGGAAAGTGCTGAAGACGCAGGAGCTCTTCGCGCGGGAAGTGATGCCGGCGTTTCGGTGAGGGAAGACAGTCATGGGGCGAGCGGCGGGCGTAAGCCCGCTGTTGATGCGGCTAGCGATCGACAAAGGCAACAGCGGCTTACGCCCGCCGCTCGCCCAAATAGCGGGAGTTCTCTATGACCCAAGACCAGCTGCAACATCTCTGGGCCGACCACCTGGCCGGCGAATTCACCACCAAGGACGTGGAATTCACCCTCTCGACGATGGTGGACGATGCGTCCGTCAACCACATGCCGGTCAACACCGGCGGCAAGGGCAAAGACGAGCTGCGAGTCTTCTATCGCGATGTGTTCATTCCGTCCTGGCCGGACGACCTGGCGATGACGCCGACCAATCGCGTGATGGGCGACAGTCAGCTCGTCGATGAGCTGCATCTGCGCTTCACGCACAGCAAGCGCATGGACTGGTTCCTGCCCGGCGTGGCGCCCACCAACAAACTCATCGAAGTGGACATGGTCGTCGTGGTGCAATTTCGCGGCGACAAGCTGGCCTGCGAGCGCATCTATTGGGACCACGCTGGCGTTTTACGGCAGGTCGGGTTGCTGAAGTAGGGTGGTTCGAGCGAATTCGGTGCGCAAACGCTCGACAACGATGACGTTGGGGGGCAGCAGGAAAGCGCGCCACGGGTCCATGCACATTTCGACTGCGAACCGCGACGGCCGTTGACACCGACCGCCGCTTGCATCGGCCTTAAACCGCGAGCGGTTATTCGAGCAGTTCCTTCGCTCCCCGCGCCAGCAGTTCGTCCGCCAGGCGTTTGCCCAGGTCTTCCGCGTCGGCCGATGACCCAGCGATCTCTCCAGCCACCCGGCGGCTGCCATCGGGCGACAGCACCGCGCCCCGCAAGGTCATCGCTTCTCCGGCAATCGTCGTAGATCGGAAGAGC
>JAGVLI010000604.1 GCA_020054355.1 Planctomycetales bacterium
GCAATGCTGCTCAGGATGTGCAGACGCGGATGAGCAAGGTCCCCGGTGTGGTGGACCTACAGGTCGAGCCGCAAGTGGAAATCTCGCAGCTTCGGCTCAGGGTCAAGCGCCAGGAAGCGGCACGCTACGGCCTGGCCCCCGGCGATGTGGCCCGATTGCTGGAGACGGCCTACAAGGGTCTGGTAGTCTCCGAAGTGCTCGATGAGGATCGCCGCTTCGGTCTCGTCGTCTGGTACGACGAATTGTCCCGCATTAACCCCGCGGTCATCAACCAGACTATTCTCGATACGCCGTCAAGCCGCAAGGTCGCTCTGGGCCAGGTCGCGGAGGTGCTCGACACCACCGGTCCCAACACTCTCAACCGCGAGCACGTACAGCGGCGCATCGTCGTCGCCGCCAACGTCCAGGGCCGCGACCTCGGCAGCGTCGTCCAGGACATCCAGCGCGAAATTGTCCCCGTTGAGCAGCAACTGCAGCAGATGCGGGGCAATTATCGCATCGAGATCGGCGGCCAGTACGAAGCCCAGCAGCAAGCTAACGCCCGCCTTGGAATACTGGTGCCGCTCGCCGTGGTTGGCGTTTTTCTGCTCCTGTGGAAATGTCTCGGCTCCTGGGTGGCGGCCATCCAGGTGCTGATCGTCAACATACCCCTGGCCGCGCTCGGTTCGGTGGCCATCCTGCTGATCCTCAACCGTCCTGACTGGTCGGCCTTGCAGGCGGCTCCTCTATGGCAATGGCCCAAGGTCTGGGCGCAGGCGACGACCCTGTCGCTGGCCCACTGGGTCGGCTTCATCACGCTGATCGGCATCGTCAGTCGCAACGGCATCATGATGATCTCGCACTACATCCACCTGATGAAGCATGAAGGCGAGAAATTCGACGAGCACATGATTATCCGCGGCAGCCTGGAGCGCCTGGCGCCGGTGATGATGACGGCCTTTGTCGCCATCATCGGCCTGGTACCGTTGGCCCTTGGGGCCGGTCAGACCGGCAAGGAAATCCTGCACCCGCTCGCCATCGTGGTCATCGGCGGACTGCTGGACTCGACGATCATGGACCAGGTCGTCACGCCGGCCGTTTTCTACTTGTTCGGCAAGCTCCACATTCAGTGGACCGGCCGCAACCCGTACATCGATGAGGACGAGGCCCATCAGGAAAAGGAAGAGACCGACCGCACGGCCGACGCCCTCTTTCCCATGCTGAAGAGGCGAATGCAGCAGCCTGAATTGGCTGCAACGGGATCAAGCAACAGCCATGTTCCGTCACCTGTTTCTCCTACTCCGGGAGGTTCATCATGAGTCTCAAGATGCGCTGGTTCGGAATGTTCCTGCTCGCGGCGGCCTCGGTCGCCTGGCTGAGCGGCTGCGGCGGCGGTGGCGGCGTCAAGGGCACACCGTCAGGTCCCAAGGACAGCAAGAGCGATCACAAGGACCACAAGGATGGCGACCACAAGGACAAAGCTCACAAGGACGGCGACCACCACGACAAGGCCCTGACCGCGAAGGACGTCAAGATGCCCGATTCCTTCGCGGAAGGCGTCGCTCGACTCGACGAGCTGCACAAGAAGATTCACCATCAAATCGAGCACAATGAACTCAAGCACGTTCGCCGAACGGCCGAGGAAATGGCGCTGGTGGCGCAGAAGACCAAGGAGCTGGCCCAGAAGACGGTGGCCGAGGACAAGCTCTCCGACGCCGGCCGGCTCCTCAACGAGGTGGCCGGTTACTACAAGCCCATCGACGAGGCCGCCGACGCCGGCAAGAAAGCCGAGACCGAAGCCATCCACAAGAAGATGGGCGAGGCGATTGCGAAGCTGAATGAGCTGGCCAAATAGCCGCACTTCTGGCTCTCCTGTTCGTGCCGGGGTACTTTTGTCGATTCCAAAGGCACCATCTAACCATAGGGAAGCGTGGTTTTGCCTGGTTGAACTTGATAATGGTCTGTCGGCAGGTCACAATCATGGCAATGAAGGCAATCCGCAAGGCCCTACAAACTGGCATTCTCAGCCTGACGGCGGTCATGACCCTGATCGCCGGGATTCCGCATTTCACCTGCGTCTGCCCCAACGGGAAGATTAAGCCATTTTGCTTTGGGGTCGCGGTCAACAGCTCGGGCTGCTGCTGCGGCAAGGCGTGCTGCGCCAGTGGACCGTCGGGAAAATGCTGCTGCGGGTCGTCCGGGGGATGCGCCTGTCCGGAAAAAGCAGACAAAACGCCCAAATCGCCCGAGAACGGCTACCAAGCCAAATCCAGCTGCTGCACGAAAACGCTGGCCGAGCAGGAAATCAGCCTAGTCTCAACAGGCAAGCCGACCCTGGATCAGGCAGAAGCTCCCGCATTTTCCCATGACGATGGTCCACTGGTCCAATCCTGGCCGTCCGCAACCACCGCTAGGGTCGCCTGGCACATTCACCTGGTCGCACCACCAACTGACCTGGTCATTTCCCTCCAACACTTCCTGATTTGATCCTTTTCTCCTGAACTGATCCTTGCAGGCGTAATCGCTAAGAGTCCGCGCATTCGGTTGCGCGCGGCGAAAGGTCGCGCCCGAATCGCACCATCGCGGACCGAGCGCAGGTCATGCCACTAGCCCACCCGTGGTCTGGTGGTTGCTCCACCTTTTTCCTTGGGGAGGAACCCAATGCGTTCTCCGTTTGGCATCGGCGGGCTGGCACTGCTGGCCGTGGTCGCGGGCTTTCTGCTGGCAGGCTGTCAGCAGCAGTCGGCCCCAGATGCAAAGGTGCTGGACACCGACAAGCTCAAGCAAGTCACGGTATCCGTGACCGGCATGAGCTGACCGAAGGGCTGACCGCCGAGAGTGCGCGAAGCACTCGGCGCTTTACCGGGCGTAAAGCTGGTTCAGCTGGATTTCAACAAGCCGCAGGCCACTTTGTTCGTCGATCCGCAAGGATTCGACGAGTCCGCGATAACCCCCGCCCTGGAACAGGCAGGGTTTGGAGGCAAGGTCGTGAAGTAATTCCCTTGCAGTCGAAAGGAGGTGATCCTGATGCCACGCTTCATGGTCCCGCGCGTCGCGCATTGCTGCGCTGGCGCCTGATCCTTGGGGCGGAGAGCGAACTCTCCGCCCTCTATAACCCGTTCCACTGTTTTCCACGAGGAGAAAACGATGTTCTTCTTCAAACCATGCGCAATCGCCGTCCTTGCCCTCGGTCTCGTCGGCTTCGACACGGCATACGGTTGCAGTTGCTGTTGCTGCAAGGGTGCAGCAACAGCGGCGCCCGCGCCGCTTCAGCCGGCAAACGGCACCCCTGCTGCCAAGACTATGCAGCTCAATCTGTCCGTTTCGGGCATGTCCTGCGTTGCCTGCGCCGCCAAGGTACAGAAGGCACTCATGGGCGTGCCCGGTGTGCGCCAGGCGCAGGTCGATGCCAGGACCGGCAAGGCCGTCGTCACCGTGGATGAAGACAAGTGCGACGAAAAGGCCATGATCAAGGCTGTCGAACAGGCCGGCTACGGCGCCAAAGTCGCCAAGTAGTCGCCTCGGACAAGAAAGTGACCCTTGCTGATCGGGCCGGCCTTGGGCCGTCCCGATCAGTCTCGCTGAAACAAAGGAGAAATGCCAATGGCTGATTCAGCAGCGGATCGTGACGGCGTGCCGCGGCTAAGCCCTGCACCAGAGGAAGACATCCTGAGCGAAGGTGGCCTACGCGCGCCGCCGGGGCTCAGCTTCGGGCGAAAGCTCTGGTGGTGGTTCGACATAATTATCCTGGTGAAGATCGCCCGCCTGCGCTTCATCGGCATCTTGTTCGCCATTGGCCTGGTGATCGTCAAGTGGGATACGCTCGTGGCTTACTACGAGAAGTGGACCCGTGCAGCCGCCGAGCAACGGGCAGCCAGCTCCGATACCGAGTTTTACTGCCCCATGCATCCGAGCGTCATTCGGGACAATCCCAAGGACAAGTGCCCCATCTGCTTCATGCCGCTGTCGAAGCGGAAGCAAGGGGAGAGTTCAGACGAAGCATTGCCAGCGGGGATCGTCAACCGGGTGCAGCTATCGCCCTATCGTGTGGTGCTGGCCGGTATCCAGACCTGGAAAGTCGATTACCTGCCCATGTCCAAGGAAATCACCACCGTCGGCTACGTCGAGTTCAACGAGCGGATGTTGACGCAGGTGGCGGCCCGCGTCAAAGGCCGGCTCGACAAGTTGTTCGTCAACCAGACCGGCCAGCTGGTCCATGCCGGCGACGAGCTGGCCACTTTGTACAGTCCCGAGTTGCTCGTCACAGTCCAGAACGTCGTGGACTCGAAGCGGAGCGGCAACACCGACCTGATGCGTATCGCCCGCGACCGGCTGCAGCTCCTCGGCATCAGCGACGATCAGATCGACGAGATCGTCAAGACCGGGAAAGCAAACACACCCCTCAAGATTCGTTCGCCAATCGACGGCCACGTCATCAAGAAGTACGTCAAGGAAGGCCAGTACGTGGACGAGGGCATGCCGCTCTACGACGTGGCCGATCTCTCGACCGTGTGGATTCAGGCCCAGCTTTACGAAGACGACATCGCCTTCTTGCGGGACGAGCATCTCCCTTCCAAAACCGCGAAAAAAATGGACGGCATGCCAATCAGGGCCACGACCCGCGCTTTCCCGGCGGAGTCTTTTCAGGGCACGCTGAGCTTTGTTCACCCGCACGTGGACCCCGACACGCGGACCTTGACCGTTCGGTTCGAGCTGGATAACCCCGGCCACAAGCTCCGCCCCGGCATGTCCGCGACGGTGAAGCTGAATGTGCCGCCCCGCCAGCTTGCCTTGTTCGCCAAGAAGGCAGCCGAGGAATGGAGCATGGAAAGCGCCGTGGGAATGCTCGCATCCACGCTGGGCGCGCCTGCCCGACCGGTCGTGTTCGCTGGGTTGCGCCCGCTGCTGACCGAAGCAGGGAAGCAAGCGTTGCTCCATCGCGGGCTTGTCCTTGTCGTGCCGGAAAGTGCCGTGATCGACACCGGCAGCCAGCAAATCGTTTACCGAGAGGAATCCCCCGGCACTTACGAAGGCGTCAAGGTCGAACTGGGGCCGCGAATGTCCGGTCCGGAAGATGTTACCTACTATCCCGTGATCCGCGGCCTGGAGTCGGGCGACGTGGTCGTAACGGCAGGCTCGTTCCTGGTCGATGCCGAGACGCGGCTGAACCCGGCTGCTGGCTCAATCTATTTCGGCGGCACCGGCCTCAACAAGGACAGCCAGCCTTCGGCAACCGTTCGGCCTTCGACCCCCGACGATGAAGAGGCGAAGATCAAGGCAGTGCTGGCCCGGATGAATGCCGCCGACCGCACCATCATCGGGGCCCAGCGGTTCTGCCCGGTCAAGCAGGACACTCTGCTCGGCTCGATGGGGCCGCCAGTCAAGGTGATGCTCAAGGGCCAGCCGGTCTTCCTGTGCTGAAGGGGCTGTGAAAAGGAGTCCCGTGAGGACTCCACCAAGACACTGGCCACCGTGGAACAGCTGAAGAAGGCGAACGCCGCCTCGCCCAAGAAGTAGCCCGGAGCCATTGATGGGGGCCGGCAGCAGGGCCGGCGAGCGATCGGGTAGCGCTGATGCTTGGATGGCTCTTGCTGTCTGTGCCCCCACCTCAATCGAAGGATCGGGAGAGCACGTCATCACCGAGCTGAAGAATCGCGAAGGGTGAGCATGGCCATCCGGCCGATGCATTCCTGGGGGAGTCGCACATGATCGAGAAGATTATCGAATACTCCATCCGCAACCGCTTCATCGTCTTGATCGTGGCGGGGGTGCTGACCGTGTTCGGCATCTACGCCGTGCTCAACACGCCGGTGGACGCGATCCCCGACCTGAGCGAGAACCAGGTGATCGTGTTCACCGACTGGATGGGCCGCAGTCCCCGCGAGATCGAGGACCAGGTCACGTATCCTCTCTCACGCAAGCTGCAAGGGCTGGCTGGCATCAAGGCGGTGCGCTCCTCCTCGGAGTTCAACTTCTCGATGATCACCATCATTTTCGAGGAGGGCGTGGACTTCTATTTTGCCCGCCAACGCGTCACGGAAAAACTGAGCCAGGCCAACAGCTTCTTGCCGCCCGGCGTGGTGCCGTACCTGGCGCCGGACGCGACGGCCCTCGGCCAGATCTTCTGGTACACGGTGGAAGCCAGCCCGTCGAACCCGGTCGATCCGGCCCGTCTGTGGGCGCTCAACAAGTTCTACATTGTCCCGCAGCTCACTGCCGCACCGGGCGTGGCCGACGTCGCGACCGTCGGTGGCTCACCCCTGGAATATCAAATAGACGTGCGACCTGAGTCACTGCGAGCTCACGGCATCACCCTGGGCGACATCTACGCGGCCGTGGCCAAGAGCAACATGCCGGCCGGCGGTGGAGTCATCCAGAAAAACAACGCCGAGTACATCGTCCGCGGCATCGGCTGGATCAAAGGCACCCGGGACATCGAAAACACGGTCGTCAAGGAAGTCAACGGCACGCCCCTCTATGTCAAGAACGTGGCCACGGTACAACTCGGCACCCAGTTCCGCCGCAGCGTCTACGAGAAAGACGGCAACGAGGTGGTCGGCGGCGTGGTCCTGATGCGCCACCACGAGAATCCGCTGGCGGTGACGCAGCGGGTGAAGGAGAAGATCCAGGAGCTTCAGCCCGGTCTTCCCGAAGGTGTCCGCATCATCCCCGCCTACGATCGGACGCGACTCATTACCGGGGCGATCCACACGCTGACCGAGGTCATGTGGCACGAGATGCTCATTGCCACTTTCGCCATCCTGCTGATCCTCACGCATTTTCGCAGCGTCTTCGTCATCTGCGTCACGCTGCCGCTGTCGGTGCTCTTCTCGTTCCTTCTCATGGGGTTGCTGCGGAAGCTAGGGATCATTGACATCCAGGCCAACATCATGTCGCTGGCCGGGATCACGATCTCGATCGGAATCCTGGTGGACCAGGCAATTGTCATGACCGAAAACGCCACGCACCGGCTCAAGGAGCATTTCGGCGACAACAAGGTCGCCGGCGATATCCGTGAGTTGGTGATTCCGGCCTGCCGGCTGGTCGGCCGGCCGATCTTCTTCTCGGTCATGATCATGCTGATTTCCTTCATCCCGGTGTTCATGCTGAGCGGCCGGGAAGGGAAATACTTCCACCCGCTGGCCTTCACCAAGAGCTTTGCCATGGTCGGCGTGGCCCTGATCTCCATTACCTTGGTGCCGGCGTTGATCCCGACCTTCATCAAGGGCCGCATCCGCAGTGAGGAGGAGAACTGGATCGTCCGCAGCTTCATCAACATCTACAAGCCGCTGCTGACCTGGGCCTTGCCCCGCCGCAATCTTGTAATGTGGATGTTCGCCGCCTTGCTGATCCTGGCGGCCGGCATCTTTCCCGTGCAGGCCGTGATCGGACTGGGTGCGTCGGACGCCGCCTGGAAGACGACTTTCCTGGTCATCTTTGCGGTGGTCACCGGCGTCACGGTTCTTCTCACGCTGGGCTTCTACTGGCAAGTCGCCACGTTCTTCAGCCTGGCCTTGCTGGCCATGTGGACGTTCACGATCGACAAAAAGCACCGGATCGGCGTCGAGTTCATGCCGCCGCTGGATGAGGGGAGCGTCATGGACATGCCGATCTCGGTCCCTCGGGTCAGCGTGACCGAGGCGGCCGATGATCTCAAGCACCGGGACGCCCTGCTGCGCGGGTTCCCCGAGGTCGAGTCCGTGATCGGCAAGATTGGTCGGGCGGACACGCCGACCGATCCGGCGCCGCTCGACATGGTGGAGACGTTCATCAATTTCCGCCCCCGGTGGATGTGGCCGAAGCGCGTGCTGCGCTACCGCGACGCGGAGCAGCAGACACGGGCCATATTGCTGGTTCTGGAAGCGCGAGGCTTTCTGCTTCCAGCCTCCCACGCGGATGACCGGGCCGGTCTCATCAACGACGCAACTCAAAAGGCCCTGGAGCGGTTTGACGAAGTGACGCGCGAGTTGGCGTTGCGCCGGTACAAGCAGTACGAGCGCGAGCTCAGTCCACTCCTGACACGCTTTCTTATCACGGAGACAGTTCGGCGATTTCGTCAGGCCGGCGACCTGCACTGGCCAGCCGGCGAGGACGAGGACCAGGAAATCGAAAACCTGGTCCAGACTGCCATTCCTCACTACGGTCCCTGGCTGGCCAAGAACCCGGCCCTGGAGGATGTGAGCAGGCTGACCCGCGACATCGCTAACCGTCTCCATGAAGTCGGTGCCGTGAAGGACCCGGTGGTTGTGCTGGCCCTGCAGAATCCCTTCCGTGCCTATGCGTCGATTTACCTCCTGATTGCCACGATCTTGGGCGTCTTGATCGTGGTCGCCATCGTCGTTTGCCGCTGGCAGGTGACCGTGATTGCCAGCCTCGTTCTGGTCCTGCTTGCCCTGGCTGGCTTGGTTCTGTTTGGTTACGCCGGCACGGACCACCGGGACTACCTGGTGGACCAGGTGATGGAGTTCTTTGGGGCGAAGCCTAGAACCTTTGCCGGAGAAGTGCTTCAGGCGGTCGAGGCGCGGCGAGAGACGCTGTGGGCAGGACAGGTGAAAAGTGTCATCAACTGGGAGTTGCACGACCGGGGGACCGAAGCCTACACGTGGTTTGCGCTGGAAGAACTGGTTCGGGCTGCCAGGGGACAGGGGCTGGTGAGCGGAGCGCCGCGCCGGGACGATTCCGAGCGATTTGCAGCCGAAGCAGTCCGCGCCCAGCTGGGCAAAGACCAGGACCGAAGGGCCTTTGAGCCGTTTTCATCGCTGCGCGAAGAGCTGGAGAAGCCCTTCAAGGACAGCGTGTTCCTCGAAAAGCGAAAGGGCGGCAAGGAAGGCGACCTGGTGGCGGACGAAATGAACCGGGTCATGCAGGTGCCGGGCTGGGCCAACATCTTCACCATGCCGATCATCAATCGTATCGACATGCTCTCGACGGGCGTGCGGACCGACATTGGCATCAAGGTCTTTGGCCCGGACCTGGAAACAATCAACCGGGTCTGCAAGGACATCGAGGCGGCCGTCAAGCCGATCAACGGCGCCAGCGACACCATCGCTTCGCCGATCATGGGCAAGGGCTACCTGGAAATCGAGATCGACCGGGAGAAAGCGGCCCGCTACGGCATCAGCGTCGAGGACATCCAGAACGAGATCGAGGTTGCCTTGGGCGGCCGCTTCATCACGTTCACGGTCGAGAAACGGGATCGCTTCCCGATCCGCATTCGCTATGCCCGCGTCCATCGCGAGGACGAGGAATCGGTCCGACGGCTGCTAATCGGCGGCGGCATAGGCAATCCGGCGATGTCTGGCGCTTCGTCTTCGATGTCCGCTCCGGCAATGGGAACCAGCATCTCGGCACCGGCTCCGAGCGGGGACAAACTCCATCAGGCCACGCCCGGCCATGCCGCCAAAGGCAAGCCGCTCGTCCCGCTCAGTGCCGTGGCTGACGTGCGGATCGTCGAAGGTCCGGCGATGATCAAGAGCGAAAATGGCCGGCTGGTGAACACGGTCACCCTGAACGTGCGCGGCCGGGACATGCTCGGCTTCGTGGACGAGGCTCAGCGCGTGGTGGCCCAGAAAGTGCCGCTGCCCGAAGGCGTCAGCATCGCCTGGAGCGGCGAGTTCGAGCACCAGGTTCGTGCCGCCCGGACGCTGCGGTTCGTTTTCCCGGCCGTGATCGTGCTGATCTTCATCATCCTGTACCTGACATACAAGGACCTGGCTGACGCGGCCCTGATGATGCTGGCTGTCCCGGAGGCGCTGGCGGGCGGCATCTTCTTCCTCTGGCTCTTCCCCAAGATCATGAACGGCTGGGACGCGCCGCCGTGGGATTTCAGCGTGGCGGTCTGGGTGGGCTTCATCGCCTGCTTCGGCATGGCCACGGAGACCGGCATCATCATGCTGGTCTACCTGCGCGAGGCCATCGAGAAACGCGGCGGCCTGGAGAACATCAAGTCGCTCGAAGAGCTGCGCCAGGCCGTCATTGAAGGCGCGGTCCATCGCCTCCGCCCAAAGCTGCTCACCGAAGGCGTGGCGATTATCGCCATCTTTCCGATGGTCTTCGCTACGGGTGTCGGCGGCGAAATCCTCGCACCGATGGCCTTGCCGGTGCTGGGGGGGCTGCTCATCGCCGATGAGGTCGTGGACATCTTCCTGCCGGTACGCTTCTACTGGGTCCGCCGCGGCCGCTGGCTGAAGCTTCAGAATGAACGCCTGCGCCAATGAGGCGCCTGGAACGGGAAGCTGCCGTTAGTGAGGCCGCTCGACCTGATGGACAGCAAGCCCTTGCGGCTTCGGTCCCGAATGTGTGACAGCCTGGTTCGTTGCCGTCAACCAACAAGTCGACCGCTTATTCAAAGGTGTATTCGATGGAGCAACGATACGGCATCAGTCAACTGGCCCGCGCGGCAGGCGTTCCCACTTCCACCGTGCGCTACTATGAGCGATGCCGGCTGCTTCGCCCCGATACGCGGACCGTGGCCAATTACCGTGTCTATGGTCCGGCAGCGCTTGACCGACTGTGCTTCATCCGGGCGGCCCAGGCCAATGGATTCACTCTGGAAGACATTGCCGTTCTGCTCGATCTCCGCGATGGCAAGAATGCTCCCCGCAAGGTAGTCCAGCGACTCATCAAGGATCGGCTTGGCGACCTGGAGAAACGGCTGGAGGAACTCCAGCAGGTCAAGGCCGTCCTCAAAACATTGCTGACCACTTGCCAGCGAGGCAGGCAAAACGAACGGTGCCCCGTCATCGAGAATATCGGCAAGAAGTCTTCCAAGGGCCCGGCGAAATCAGCCTGCTGCCCGGCCGGAAAGAACTGAGCGTTTCCTCTTGACCTTGCACCTGAGTGCAAGGCTTAGAATGCCTGGCAGACGGTCAAGGTCATGGGGCCTGGAAGTGTTCCGGCTACCTTGACCGGGAAAACGCGAGGAGGATTAGCCATGCGACGACGAGCTTTCTTGTGGACCGCCCTGGCAGCAGTTGCTCTGATTGGCGGAGCTTCTGCCTACCGGCTGACCACAGCAAGCGGGGGAACTGCTGGCGGGCCGATTGATCCGAATCGCCCAGACTGTCCGGGGCTGATCGAATGCCCCTTGACGGGTGAGCCGGTCTGTGCCGACCGGTGCCCTCTCGGAAGTGACTCAGCCGAATCGAACCCGGAGCCGACCTGCTGCCGGAAAGCCCAGGAGTGAGGGCAGTTTTTTCCGACCACGCCGCCGTGTTCCTGATTGGGCGACAGGAGCGGCGGTAGTGGCCGGTGTCATTTCGAGGTTTCGGCCTGAGAATCATGAAACCCCTGTGGTCATCCTTCCTGGTCATGATCTTGGCGTCGTTCGGCCTGAACTGGCTCTGGGAAATGGTACAGATGCCTGCGTACCGGGAGATGGCGGGCAGACCGTGGTCCGACACTCTGGAGCTCTGCACGATCGCGACCCTGGGCGATGTGCTGTTCACGGTGCTGGTCTACGGAGTAGGAGCACTGGCCGCTGGGGATGTTCGATGGGGCATACCGGGAAAATGGAACATCTACGCTACCGCAGCCTTGCTTGGCGCGGCTGTCGCGTCAGTTGTCGAGTGGCGGGCCCTGGCGGCGGGCCGCTGGTCATACACCGACCGCATGCCGATCGTGCCGCTACTGGAGGTGGGACTCTGGCCATTCCTTCAACTGACTCTTCTCGTTCCCGCCGCAGTAAGGATCGCGGTGTGGTGGAGTGGCAGAGCAAGCTAAGGAGATCTCAGGTGTCCGATGCAGAAGAAAGCAGTCTCAAACCGTTGAAGATTACCAGCAGCGAAGCTCCCATGTCGGCCGCTATGGCAGCCCAAAGCGAGGCGTGGCCGGCGACAGTCAGGATGACGAACACCGCCTTGACGCCCAGGGAGAAAGCAATGTTCTGGCGGATGATCGCCAGTGTTCGCCTGGAGTGATGGATCAACCAGGGAAGCTTCGAGAGGTCGTCGGACATCAGGGCGATGTCGGCGGTCTCGATGGCGGCATCGCTGCCGGCCGCCCCCATGGCGATGCCGACCGAAGCGCGTGCCAGCGCCGGCGCATCGTTGATGCCGTCGCCCACCATGGCGACTTGCTCGTACTTCCGGACCAATTCCTCCACGGCCGCCACCTTGTCGGCCGGCAGCAGTTCCGCGCGCACTTCGTCCACGCCGGCTTGGCACGCGATCGCCTCGGCCGTCGCACGATTGTCCCCTGTCAGCATGACGACTCTACTAATCCCCGCCTGGCGGAGATCATCCAGAGCCGACCTGGAGTTCTGTCGGACGGTATCGGCCAGTGCGATGAAGCCGCAAACGTGCTGGTCCTTTCCGACCACGACGACCGTGCGCCCGGACTGAGCAAGTGATTCCAGGCGGCGATGGACCTCCTCGGTTTCTTGCTGCCGTTCTTCCAGGTAACGATGCGAACCAAGCCAGAATTGCCGACCGTCGAACCGGCCCACCGCGCCTTTACCTTGCAGGACCTGGAAATCTTCCGCCGGACGGATGGCAACGCTGCGTTGCCGAGCGTGCTCCAGAATGGCGCGGGCAATGGGGTGGTCGCTTCGCGCTTCGAGACTGGCAGCTCGTTCGAGGAGTTCAGTTTCGCTGTGACCGTTGAGTGGCTCGATTGCTGTGACGCTGAGCTTTCCCTCAGTCAGCGTGCCCGTTTTGTCGAAGGCGATGGCCCGCAAGTGAGCAGGTGCCTCGATAAAGCGGCCCCCTTTGACCAGGACGCCATGACGGGCCGCGGCGGCCAGGGCCGCCACGATGCTGACCGGCGTTGAAATCACCAGCGCACACGGACAGGCAATGACGAGTAACACCAGTGCTCGGTAAACCCACTCCCCCCAGGCGCCGCCGAGCAAGAGTGGCGGGATCACCAGGATGGTCAGGGCAAGTACCATGACCAGGGGCGTGTACACCCGGGCGAACTTTTCCACCCACTGCTCCGAAGGAGCACGTCGGGCCTGCGCTTCCCCGACCAGGCGGATGATGTGGGCCAGCGTCGTGTCGCCGGCCATCTTGGTACTCTGGACCTCCAGCGCAGCGTCCCCATTGATCGTTCCGGCGAATACCGTGTCGCCTGGTTTCTTGGACACCGGCACACTCTCCCCGGTAATCGGGGCCTGATTGATGCTGCCGGTTCCGCGTAGTACCGTCCCGTCCAGGGGAACTCGTTCGCCCGGTCGCACGACAAAGGTTGAGCCGACTACCACCGTTTCGGGCGAAAGCAGTTCTTCCCGGCCATCGTTTCGCAGCACGCGGACCACCGTCGGCGCTAGCTCCATCAAGGCGGCGATGGCCCGACGCGCCCGCGCGACACTCCAGGATTCCAGTGCCAGGGACAGCGAGAAGAGGAACGCCACGGTCGCGGCCTCGAACCATTCTCCGATGGCCACCGCCCCGACCACTGCGACCACCATCAGCAGGTTCATGTCGGGGTGGAACTGGCGCAAAGCGTACCAAGCCTTGGGCAAGATGGCCCAAATCCCCGCGAGAATCCCCAGTCCATACAGTAGCTGGGAAACATGGGGAACATGATGGGATAGCCCCATCCCTTCGGAACCGAGTGCCGCCCCGATTCCCCCGGCGGCCCAGACATGGAACAGAAACCCCGGCAGGCCAAATCCACCGCTGGCCAGCGTCAGGATGGTTCGGCCCCGACGGCCCCAGAAGCCTTGGGCCTCCTTGGATGGTTCATCGCGCCACACTTCCGCCCGCATGCCGGTTCGAGCGACGGCGGCCTGGATTTTCTCGGAGAGATCAGCTTGAGCCGCTCCAGCAACGCTCATCTTGCCGGTCAAGATATCGAAGGCGAGGTGATCTTCGCCACCGACGACAGGTGCGAGTTCACGCCTTAGCACGGTTACTTCTTCGGCGCAGTCCATGCCATGAATCTTGAACGACAGGGCGGAGTCAGCGATTGGCATGGGTTGCCTCGCAATTAGCAAGCATGATTGGCGTCGTGAAACAACAAGGGCGTGGTCTCCCGAGTCTATTTTACTCGGAACCACGCCCAGATTGCGTTGCTGATTTAGCGGTCAATAGTCACAATGCGAGCGCGGCTGCCGGTATCCGGGGACGACGGGATAGCTCGGGGCAGCGTAGTAACGAGGGGACGAATACGCTGGCGGCGCCACATAGTAGCCGGGGGACGAGTAGTAGCCACCATGCGAACCGCGGTGATAATCGTAGTGGCCGGGGACATAATCGGCATGCAAGCGATGTCGGTCATAGTGGGCGGGCACATAGTCCTGCACTTTCCGTTATCTCCTCATGGTTTGGAGCGAAAACCCCAGGAAAATCGGGGCTGCTTCCCAACAATGCCATTTTTCAAGGTCTTCAAGGAC
>JAGVLI010000597.1 GCA_020054355.1 Planctomycetales bacterium
ATCTGGGGGCGAATGGCTGGCCACGGCAGCGCTGGCCCGCGAACGCCTTGCCGGCATGCCGTTGCGGCCCGCCAACGGCCCGTTGGCGGATAGTATCGGCCAGGCTTATCGGCTGCTCAACGCCCTCGACGACGATCCCGATCATCGCCAGGAGCCGATGCCGCGCTTCCTGTACGTGTTCTCCGATCGCACGCGGGAATGCTGGGACGGCAACCGTACTGCCTCGCTGCTGGAGCTGCGCGACCGCAGCCAGTTGAAACCGCTGGCCGCGTTCGTGGACGTCGGCGTCGAGCAGCCCGTGGACCTGGCGCTGGCCGACCTGGAACTGCCCTGGCAAGCGATTCCCGCCAACGGCCGGATCATCTTGCGCGCCCGTGTCCAGGCGGTCGGCAAGGACGTGGATACCGAAATCCTCTGCCGCATCGACGGCGAAAAGAACGCCGAGCGCAAGGCGTTCAAGCTGAAAGCAGGCCAGAACGACCTCGTCACCTTCGAGCGGCGCGGCCTGCCGTTGGGTTTGCACCAGGCGGAAATTTCCCTCGCCGGCGGCGACAACCTGCCCTGGAACAATGCCCGCTTCGCTGCCTTCGAGGTAGCGCCGGCGCGGCGGGTATTGACCATCAGCGATGATCCGGAAGACGCCGCCATCTGGAAACTCGCCCTGCGCGCTGGCGAGCAGAAGGGCGATCCCTGGTTTGACTGCGAAGTCTTTTCCACGCGCGATGCGAGCAAGCTGAAGGCTGCCGACTTCGGCCGTTATAAGGCGGTCTGCCTGCTCAACGTGGCCGCCCCCGAGCGCGACCTGTGGCAAGGTCTGCAAGAGTATGTCGCGGACGGCGGCGGCCTGGTCATCCTTCCCGGCGGCGACGAACTCGACCTAGCCGGCTACCAGAGCGCGGAAGCCAAACAACTCTTGCCAGGCGAACTGCGGGCCGTGGTGCGCCGGCCGCTCAAGCAGGCCGTGGCCTGGTACGAGCCGAGCTTTCAACAGCCGTTGCGCAGCTGGTTCGCGGATTGGAAAAAGCAAGCCGACCCGCCGGTGGACTTCGTGCGCATTGCTCCGCTGACCGTCCGCTACTGGGACGTCAACCCCGGTCAGGCATTGACCCTGGCCCTGTACGACGATGAGAAGAAGCGGCCTGCACTCCTCGAACGAAAATTCGACCGCCAGCAGGTGCGCGGCCGCGTGCTGCTGCTGACCACGACCCTCGACGGCCGACCGCTGGAAGCCAAGAGCGAGTATCAGTGGAACGATTACTTGACCAGCGCGTTCTACGTCTCACTGGCCAAGAAAGTGGTCGGCTACCTGACGGGTGACGTGGACGACGCTAACCTCAATCATCTTTGTGGACAGCAACTGCGAATCCCCTTGCCGCCCGAAGGCCGTTTCCCCAGCTACGTGCTGCAAGGCCCTGGGCTGGCCGGACAAGCGGGCCTGATGGCCCGCAAGGAAGGTCAGAATGAAGTGACGATCCAGCAAGCGGTCCAACCCGGCAACTACAAGCTGATCGGCGGCGACAACCAGTGGACGACCGGCTTCAGCATGAACGTGCTGCCCGCCGAGAGCGACCTGACGCGCGTGCCGGCCGAGCAGATCGAAGCGCTGTTCGGCCCCGGCTCGATCCTGCCGATCGGCCATAACATCGATTTCCGCAGCGCCCTGGAAGGACGCTGGACGCAACCGGTGGAGTTGTTCCCCTGGCTGATGATCGGACTGCTGCTGTTCCTGGCGGTCGAGAATCTGCTGGCGAACAAGTTCTATCGGCAAGTTCCCACGGCGAGCGCCGAGTCCGAGGGGACGTAGACCGATGATGTCATTCCGGGGTGAGCGCTGGCGACAGACTTCGATTCCAGGAAGCACTGTCTGGCTGCTGACCGACATTGCGGAAGCCAAAGGGCGGCAGGACTTGTACACGCGACAGGCCCCCCAGTTACTCGACGCCTTGCGGGAACTGGCCCTGATTCAGAGCGTCGAATCGTCGAATCGCATCGAGGGCGTGACGGTCGAAGCGAAGCGATTGGGACCGCTGGTGGTGGGCGATGCTCGGCCGCGAGATCGCTCCGAAGAAGAGATTCGGAATTACCGCCGCGCCTTGCAGACCATTCATACTCGCGCGGCCGAATTGAGCATCGACCCGGACTTGCTGTGTGATCTGCACCGGACGATCCAACAGGGAGTGAGCGATGCCGGCCGATGGAAGCAACGGGACAACGACATCATTGAGCTGCGGCCAGGGGCCGCGCCCCGCGTGCGCTTCCGGCCCCTGCCGTTTCGGCAAACTCCAGCGGCGGTCGATGAGCTTTGCACGGCCTACCGCCATGTTCTGGACCAGCGGCTACTGCCGCCGTTGCTGGCCAGCGCCTGGTTCGTATTCGATTTCCTGTGCATTCACCCGTTTCGAGACGGCAACGGCCGGGTGGCGCGCTTGCTCACTTTGCTGACTCTTTACCAGCAAGGGTACGAAGTCGGCAGGTACATCAGCTTGGAGCGCGTGATCGAGGACTCCAGAGAGGCATACTATGAGGCCCTGCGCCGCAGTTCGGCGGGGTGGCACGAGGGTCGCCACGACTTGCTGCCGTGGGTGAACTTCTTCCTCACGGTCTTGCATCGCGCCTACCGCGAATTCGCGGAGCGTGCGGACCAGGCACGGACGCCGCGGGGCGGCAAAACCGCCCTGATCGAGACGGCCATTGCGAATCGCCTGGGCGAATTCACCCTGGCGGACCTCGAACGCGATTGCCCGGGCGTCAGCCGCGACCTGATTCGGCGCGTGCTGCGCCGCTGGCGGCAGGCTGGCCGAGTCGTC
>JAGVLI010000904.1 GCA_020054355.1 Planctomycetales bacterium
CCAAGCTCGATCTGGAAAAGGCGGGCGTGGCGGCCCTGGAGTGCGAGGCGGAACCGGGCAAGGGCGGCGGCATCCTGGTCTGGCTGGTGACGCCGAAATGGTATCCGGCAATCGGCAGCGAATAGGCCGTTTCGGGTAGGGCCGGCGAGCCGAGCCGGCCCTGAAGCGCCCCGGACTTGCCAGGCACAGCAGGCCAAGGGCGCTGGCGGCCCCGCTCGGCTCGCGGGGCCTACTTGCGTCGGGCAGCCAGCACGCGGGGATGGCCGGAATAGTCGTGAATGGTGTTCGCCAACTCATAACCGCCGTGGCCGGTCAACCGCTGGCGTGCGGCCTGTTCCTGGGGAGCGCCGATCTCGATGAGCAGCCAGCCGGTCGGCGCGAGATAGCCGACCGCTTCCTGCACCAGCCGGTCGAAGACCGTGAAGCCGTCGGTGCCACCGTCCAGCGCCAGGTGCGGCTCGTAATCGCGGACGCCCGGCGCCAGTCGGACTAGGTCCCCATGCGGGATGTACGGCGGATTGCTGACGATGAAATCGAACTGTCGGCCCGCCACCGGCGCGAACAGGTCGCCGTGCAGAAAGGCGACACGCCCCGCCACGCCATGCTTCTCGGCGTTGCGTTGCGCCACCGCCAGGGCCGTCGGGCTGAGATCGACGGCCGTCACTTGCGCTCCCTTGTGCCGGTGGGCAATCGCCACCGCCAGGTTGCCTGAGCCTACTCCCAGATCGAGCACGGCCGGCGCTGCTTGCTTCTCCGCCAGCCGCAAGCATTCCATGACGAGATGCTCGCTGTCCGGCCGGGGAATCAGCACGGCGGACGATACTTCCAGCTCCAGCGAGAAGAATTCCTTGCGGCCGACCAGATAGGCCACCGGGCAGCCTTCGAGGCGTTTGCCAATGAGTTCGCGATAGCGCTGCCGTTGCTCCGGCGCGGCCGGCTCGCCGTGGCGGGTATAAAGCTCGATCCGCTTGCAGCCCACCGCATGGGCCAGCAGCACCTCGGCGTCGAGGCGCGGCGATTCCGAGCCTTTTTCCGCCAGATGCTTCGCGGTCCAGTCGAGCAGTTCGCCCAGGGTCCAGGTGTCTTTTGCCATTGGTTGCTTGTCACTTGTCATTGGTCAATAGTCACTTGCCATTGGTCACTGGCGCCAGTTTGTGTGCCGTGTCAGAATGACGAGTGACCAGTGACAAGTGCCTATTGACCACCATCCGGCGATTCTCCGAGCCGTTGCTTGCGGTCGAAGTCCTTCAGCGCCTGCACCACCTCGTCGAGTCGGCCGGCGACGATGGCGTCGAGCTTGTAGAGCGTCAGGTTGATGCGGTGATCGGTGAGCCGGTTCTGCGGGAAATTGTAAGTGCGGATGCGGTCGTTGCGGCCGCCGCTGCCGATCAGGGTGCGGCGCTGCTCGGAGCGTTGCTCGTGCAGTCGCTGCTGCTGGCGCTCGTAGAGCCGGCTGCGCAGGATGCGCATGGCCCGCTCGTAGTTCTTGTGCTGGCTGCGTTCGTCCTGGCACTTCACTTCCATCTCGTCGGGAGTGCCGCGCCGGTACCAGATGCGCACGGCGCTCTCGGTCTTGTTGACGTGCTGGCCGCCCGCGCCGCCGGCCCGCATCCGCTCCCATTCGATTTCCTGGTCCTTGACTTCGATTTGCGCCTCGTCCGGTTCGGGCATGACCGCCACCGTGGCCGCCGAAGTGTGAATACGGCCCTGGGTCTCGGTCTTGGGCACGCGCTGCACGCGATGCCCGCCGCTTTCGTAGCGAAAATCGCGGAAGACGTTGTCGCCGCTGAGGCCGAAGGTGATTTCCTTGAAGCCGCCCTGTTCGCCGTGGCTGAAGGAGATGTCCTCGACCCGCCAGCCGCGATCGCGGGCGTAGTGGGTGTACATGTCGTAGAGGTCGCCGGCGAAGAGGGCCGCCTCGTCGCCGCCGGTGCCGGCGCGGATTTCGATGATGATGCTGTCGAAGTCCTCGCCGGGAGCGTCCAGCAGCATTTCCTCCAGCTTGGCTTGCAGCGCCTGTCGCTGGCCGCGCAGCTGGTCGCGCTCCTCCTCGGCGTATCGGCGCATTTCCGGATCGGTTTCGCCTTGAACCAGGGCTTCGGCTTGCTTCAAATCCTCGCAGATGCGCAGGAATTCCTGGTACGGCTTGACGCGCCGGGCCAGGCTGCCGTGCTCCTTGGCCGCCTGGGTGTAGCGCACCCGATCCGCGACCAGCACTGGGTCGCCCAGCTGCTGTTCCAGTTCCTGATGGCGTTTCAGGGCTTGCTCGAAGGTGTCCCACATGGTTCAAAAACCGGTATCGGTGCGGCGGCAAACGGCCACTTGGGCGTGGTCACGATTCCACTTGCGCGTGGGTCACGATTCCGATCGTGACAACGTTGAGACTGTCACGATCGGAATCGTGACCCACGGGCCGCAGAATCAATGCAGCCGCGTTGCGACGGTCAATGTCCCCGTCGCAACGCGGCTGCATGAGGTGAAGCAAATCTACTTGGCTTCGGCGGCCGGCTTCGCTTCGGCCGGCTGTTCGCCGGTGAGGGCCTTGTTTTTGTTGACCCAATTGTACTTCTTCTGGAACTTCTCGACGCGGCCGGTGGTATCCAGGAACTTCATCTTGCCGGTGAAGAACGGATGGCAGGCCGAGCAGATTTCCACGCTGATGGCCTTGCGGGTGCTGCGCGTCACGAACTTGTTGCCGCAACCGCAGGTCACGGTGCATTCCTCGTATTTGGGATGAATGCCTTCTTTCATCGACGTCTCCTGTCGCGGGATCGAATGGTTGGAAGTGTCATTCTAGGGCGGTGCGCGGTCGGGAGACAAGGGAGAAAACACGAACGGCAAGGGTTGCCCCTGGTGCCGAGAGGGGCAGCCCTTGCCGCTGGTGATTCGCGCTTCGTGTTCCGGAAGGAGCCAGGCAGCATGGCCACGAGGACGCCGAAAATTAACGGCAAGCGACCGGGACGCGGACGATCGGATGGTCCGCCACCGGGGTCCGGGCGTCGGGAGTTTCCGCCGACCAGTCGCACAGTTCGCCGCGCACGATGGACACGTCGCTGGGAGCGTCGATGCCGAGCTTGATGCGGTTGCCTTTGATTTCGATGACGGTCAGGACGATCTCGTCGCCGATGCGGATCTTTTCGCCAGGCTTGCGGGTGAGAACCAACATGAAAGGCTCCTCCATGAATTTGGGGACAAGACTGCCTTCTCCTCCGCCGACATTATTCGCAAACTTTGTGCCGGTTATTGCGCGAATTTCGCGACTTGAGTCGAAGTCGTTGCTGATACAGGTTTTTCGACGAGAGAAACAGTACCGGCCGAATGACTGGACAGCTGGCTTGTTGCAGAACTGTTCCACAAGAGCGCAGCGGCTGACCTATTTTTGCTCACCGGATTGCGCAGCGGCTTTCGGCGGCTGGAAAGCTGGGTAGCTTGCGCAATCTTGGCCGCACGGGTTCAACCACGGGCCATTGCGTTTCAATTCATATTATTGACACCCCCTCGTCAGTCTCAATGAGAATCAATAAGGGTTAGTGGTTGCTAATGCGAGGGCTACAGAGATGCTGCCTGAACTACCTGGGTGGCACGCCCTCGGCACTCCGAGGGCGTGGTGGAGCGACTCCCACGCCCTCGGAGTGCCGAGGGCGTGCCACCCAATTTTCTCTCTCGCAACAGGTCGTTTGACAATGCGCTAAGTACAGGACCGCGGAGGCAAGGGGTCCGAATTGCGGGCTTCCCAAGCCGACCGCTCGGCGGCCGGCGGACGATGCGGCAGTCCACCGGCCGCCGAGCGGCCGGCTTGGGGGGATTCCGGACCCCTTTCTGTCCGATTGGTACTAAGTCACGGCAGCGCGCCACCCGCGCCCGGATGCTGGCCCTGTCCAGGTTTCCCTGCGATTTCAGTTTGCTCATCAGGCGTTCGACATGGTAAAAATGAAAATAAGGCTCGGCCAGAGACGCCAGCGACACCGTCGTGGTGCGAGCCAGTCGTTGGAGAACCCTTCCTTGAAGACCATCCAATCCCTGTTGCTGCTGCCGTTGCTCGCGTTGCCGCTGGCCGGCTGCGGTTCCTCCGAGCCGCTGTACGACGGCCAACCGCTGTCCGCCTACATGGCGGCGCTCGATGCTCCGGACCCGGCCTTGAAGGAGTACGCCCACAAGACCTTGATCCGCTTCGGCCCGGAGGACCCCAAGGTCGTCGCCGCCTTGATCGCCGCCTTAAAGGGGGGCAATTTCACCGCCGCGACTCTGCTGGCGGAGATCGGTCCGCTCAGCCCTCAGAAGGGCGAAGTGGTTGCCGCGCTCGTCGAGGTCGTGCAAAAAAACAAGCAAAACACCAGCTTGCGCTTCGCCGCCACGAACGCATTGCCGAAGTTCGGCGAGGATGCCAAGCCGGCTCTGCCAGCGCTGATCGAAATGCTGGGCGAGAACGACGAAGACATGCAGACTCAGGCTGCCGAGACGCTGGGTAAGTTGCACATGCACGCCAAGGACGCCGTCGTACCGCTGGTCAATGTCGCCCGAAGCGCGACGCCGCGCGCCCAGCGCGCCGCCCTCGACGCGCTCAAGGAGATCGACGTCAAGACCTATAACAAGCTGCGGGCGGGACCGTCTTGAGCGGGCGCATTTCGGCTAGCCAGATCAAGAGACCTCTGGCCCGTGGGTCACGATTCCAATCGTGACAATCTCTGCAGCCTGTCACGATTGGAATCGTGACCCACGGGCCAACCGTGCCTGGAAGTAGCACTACAGATAACTGCGCAATTTGCGCAACGACACTGTGCTGTCAGTGCCCCAAAATCGCCCAGCAATCATTAAGACAGCAGTAGAAAAGTTGCGCTAATTGCGCAGCTGTCAGTAGTGCGAGGGCAACAGAGATGCTGCCTGAACTACCTGGGTGGCACGCCCTCAGTACTCCGAGGGCGTGCCACCCAATTTTCTCTCTCGCAACAGGTCGTTTGACAATGCACTAGGCCGCCATCCCGGAGTTCGGTAAACTGGCGTTGAGCCGGCAGCCTGCGGGAACGCTTGCTTCCCGAGGATCGTCCGGTCCGGAGCCATCGCATGGACGCGCTCGGCCTTCCTTCCGTGGTGTTGATTCACGACTGGCTGACCGGGATGCGCGGCGGCGAAAAATGCCTGGAAGCGGTTTGCCGCCGCTGGCCGCACGCCCAGCTCTTCACCCTCCTCCACCAACCGGGCAGCGTCAGCGAGACCATCGAACGCCTGCGCCCGCAAGCCAGCATCCTGCAATGCTTGCCGCGCGTGCAGCGCTACTATCGTTACCTCCTGCCGCTGCTGCCGCTGGCCGCCCGCTGGCGCTTGCCGTCCTGCCAGCTGGTGCTCAGCTTCAGCCATTGCGTGGCCAAGGCGGCGCTGCCGCCGGAAGGCACGCCGCACGTCTGTTATTGCTTCACGCCGATGCGCTACGCCTGG
>JAGVLI010000660.1 GCA_020054355.1 Planctomycetales bacterium
CAGGTGCTTCACCTGAGTCGCCGCGACCCATTTCGTCGAGCCGACGCGCTGCACCTGATCGGTGGGGAGCAACTGGCCGGACGCGGCCAGGTCACGGAGCTGCGCCGAGGAATACGGCCCGAACGCCTTGTGGTTCCGCGCATAATACCACTGGGAGCCGGCGGAACCGCTGGCAGCTGGGGCTGACAGGGGCTTGCCGCAGAGCGGACACACGGAGCGAGGCCTTGCCTCCGCTGGAAGCACGGTCTGGCAATGCGCGCACGCTCGGTTGCCGGCTGGTGGTGATGCTCCCCGCATGGAACGCGCGCTCCCGGTCGTGTAGGCCAACCCCGCCAAGCTTAACATGACTTCGGCATGAAGTCGATGTTCGGCCCGCAGCCTCCGACGGGTATGGACGGCGAGAAAAAAGCGGGCGGGAGTCGTTTCTGGAAACGACTCCCGCCTGCTTACTGCTCTCCATGTTCGAGTCGGCCGTCTTTTCTCGACAACGAACTCCGCGCCCGATCCGGCTTGAGCTACGCCCCTCACTGAAACGGTCGAAGACATTCGGCCCGCCCGGGCTTTGAAACGAAATAGGCCGTTTTTCGCAAGCGGTAGTGGGCGGGCTGCTGTGCAAATCCCAACATCTAGTAGTGAACAGCGCATTTCGGTGCAAAGCCGGTGGCACAGTACAACAAGCGCCATTCCTTGTTGGGACCGTAGCGGTCACGAACGCTGAGAACGCCCGCGCCGCACTTGCCGTAGACAGGACAGGCCGTGTTCAGGCAACAAAACTGCGTCAGGTCGTCCCTGATCGCCCTCCGTGGCAGGAATTCCCGAGTATCAACTGACGACCTATGTTCCACAAAATGACCAGCTTCTGATGCAATCGAAGTACGACACCAGGGAAAATTGAGGCCTAACGAGTAGGCTTGTACCTTGACTTACGGCGAATATAATGACGATCCAGGAGAGATTCCGCCCCGTTTTCCTCCCCGAAAATCTACTCGAAAGTCTAAGAAAATGGGCTGCAGGGAAGTCTACGGAAATCGTCAATTATAAACACAAGTTAGATAATGGTTTAAGTCAATGGAGAGGTGACAGAGCGGCCGATTGTGCGGCACTGGAAATGCCGTGTGGGGGTCAAACCTCACCGGGGGTTCGAATCCCCCCCTCTCCGCTTCAGAAATCACGCCTTCCACAACCCCTTGCAGGTCAGCTGGTTGCGGAAGGCGTTTTCGTTTGTCCCAGTGATTGGGACATTGACTGGGACAAACGAAGCAGTTTGAGGCAGGTCATCCGCTCAACCGCATCACGTCTTCTCTGGTAGCCACCTTCGCGGCCGGCACCTCCGGCATGGAAAACAGAACACCCTCAACCACTCGACTGCACCTTGCGGTCGTTTCGGTTAAGGAAATCGATTTGCTGCATCTTGCGCTGGCTGTCGTCGCGGCGCAGATGGCGGTAATGAGCCACCATCTTGGAATCGCGATGGCCGAGCCAGTCCTTGATGTCGGCCTCGGCGGCGCCGCCGAGGAACGCCTGGCTGCAAAAGTAATGGCGAAAGCTGTGTACCCGGCCGTGCGCGAAGCCAATCTCGCCCGACGGCGTCGGGAACTGAGACTTGAGCGCTTCGATCACTTCCCGGACAAGAATGTTCCGCACTGTGTCGGGCTTGAGTTTGCCCCCTCGTGGACCGTGGAACGCGCGGCCATCGCCTTCCTTGGCCTTGCCCTTGACTTCGCGGAGCACCGCGAGCAGGTCCGGATGGATGGGCAACGAGCGATTGCGCTTGCCCTTGACGGTGCGAACCTGACCGAGCCGCTTGCGCCGGCTGCTGGCGCGCTCGTCGGTGAGCAGGATGGTGTTCGAGCGCAGGTCCACATCCGACCAGCGGAGTGACGCCAGCTCGCCGATCCGCAAGCCGGTACAAGCCAGGGCGATGACGATACCGGCAAGCCAGGTCAGCGCTGGGGTGGTCCGGCAGTGGTTGACCATGGCGCTGACCTCGGCGGGCGTGTAGCAGTAGGTGTCGGTGCCCTGGGGCTTGACCAGGCTGAGGTCGAAACGGCAATCGGCGGGCAGGTGCTTCTCCTTGACCAGCCAGAGCGACACGGACTTGATCAGGGTCAGTTCCAGGTAAATGCTCCGATCGGCGTAGTCCTGGTGGGCCAGGTGGTTGCCGTACTTTTCGGTGCTGGCCTTGTTCACCTCGGCCCAGGAACTGATGCCGTGCTTCCGGCAGAAGACCAGGTGCTTGGCCTGCACGGCCCGATAGCGCTTGAGCGTGCCGGCGCTGACGCCCCCCAGGACGGCTGCACGCTGGCAGTGGTCCAGGTAGAGCTGCCAGGCGTCGGCAATAGAGAGGCCTGTTGCTGGCAGCAAGGTCGAAGGGGCAGCCAGTCCAAGTTCGACGGCTTTCTGGTGATCGAGATTGCGCAGGTTGGTCAAAGCCTGATCGGGATCGCGCGTGCCGAGCGAATGCTTGCCCAGGTTGTGCTTGCCGGTGCGGCCGTCGGCGTAGAAGACGCCGTCGCGTTCGAGCAACCGCCAGGTGAAATGCTGGCAAACCACCGGCGGTCGCGATGGCTTTCGGGCCATGGTACTCTCCTACTGTTTCGGGGTGAGGATCTTGGTAGTGGGCGACATCCAGCCCGGCTGCCGGCCGGGGAGCCGGCGCGGGCCGGACGAGGCCGGGGTAACGATTTCGGAAGCCGCGGGGAGGAGCGCGGCCGCCTCCAGGGCGTCCGGACGGAAGAGCAGGCGCGAGCCTGGTCCGCCCGGCTGGAGGGCCGCGATCTTTCCTTGGCGGACGTAGCGGCGCAAGGTGCTGGTCGATAGGCCAGAAAGGGCGCTCAGTTCGTCGATGTCGAGGTAGTGCTTCTGCGGCGGAACGAGTTGTGGCGTCCTGGCCATCCTTGGCCTCCTCTCCTGGCGGCGCGGGCGTCATGATAGACTGCATCTATCATAGCCGCGATGAGAGGCTCGGTCTATTATTATTCCGCTGCCAAGCCGTCGCCGGTCTGCCAGAGCGTGTTGGCGATGTAATCCGCGTCGTGCGTCAGGTTGATGACGATGGAGACGCCGCGGGTCAGGAGATGGCGGTCAGACATGTGCAGATCGACGCGCACGTCGGGGCCGGTGGGAACGCTGAAACGGGGCGTCACCAAGGCGACGCGGTCGGGGGGAGTCAGGAAGGCAATGACCGGCTGGTCCGGGGAGCCGAGGTGCCGGCGGATGATTTCCACCAGGTCGAACGGTAGCCAGTCTTTCTTGAGCTTCTTGACGGCCCGAATCTCCAGCAAGCGGTCGAACGCCCCCATGAGCGGCTTGATGAGCGGAACTTGTACGCCGGCCTCTTGCAGTTCAAGAGCAACCAGGATGCGGAAGGTGTCGTCGCGGCTGAAGCGGCGCATGCTGCCGCGGCCCTGGGCATCCACGGTGGGGCAGATAACGCCGGTCTCGCACAGGTGGATGATCCGGTGCGGCGGGCGATGGAAGTGCCCGGCGACCTGCTTGAGGGTCTTGAGTGGTGGTTGATCCATGATAGATATATTCTGTTATCAGGCGGCCAAACGTCAACGCCTGGGCGGCGGCCGGCGTCGCTTCCTGTTCGCTCGGAACTCTTCGGCGACGGCGCAGGCAAGCTTGCTGAGGAGCCGCGCCTGGCTTTCCGCCACTGCCGCCACGGTGGCTTGCTCTGGAGTTGGCTGTGGGCGGTGCGCCGGAGCCACGTCGGCGCATTGAGTCACCGAGCGGGCGTTGGGATGCTTGGACTTCACGTGTTTCTCCTGTAGAAGAGTCAATGCAGAGAGGATGGCGCCGACCACCCGGCCGGCGCGGCAATGAAGAGGGGTTCCGCTCTGGCGCATGTTCCTTGGTGGGCGAGGGTGTCAGTATCACGGCGTGCAGAATCCACCGATGGTCATGAGCCAGTGGCGGACTTCGCCGCGCGGATCGCGCTCGGCCAACAGGCTCGGCGTCATGTGCTCGACCACGGTCGTATTGAGCACGCGTTTGATCTGATTGCAGAGGCGCGTACGGGCCCGGCGGCTCAGTGACTCCCAGGGTTGACCGCCGGTCAGCTCCAGGACCGTGAGCGCGAGGAGCTGGGCAACGTCATCGTCGTCGCCGACCGCGACGTGTACGCCGGTGGCGGCAAGGATGGCGCTGGGGTGGAGATAGTTCTCCGCCGCCCGCAGGCTGGTCAAGAAGGCAACGCACCAGGGCTTGCGGTTGAGGGCCTCGACCAGCGCCTGGCGTTCCGCGCGGACGGCCGCCGTCTCGCGGTCGAACAGGAAGAACCGCGGATGCGGCAGGGCCGCGAACCGTGTGGCCCAAGCGTTCAAGTCGCCGCCACCCCCGGGCAAGAACAAGAGCTTTCCTTCGGCTTCGAGCTGACCGAGATTCGGCACGCGGGGATCGTAGCCGTGAAGTATTCGGCTGATCCGTTTCAAGAACTCGATGTCGTGCTTTCCTTCCGTGACAACCAAGACAGGTCCAGGCGGGGCCGGACCGGAAACTGCGCTCATGGTGAAGTGCCTCCTGGCCGCCCGCGCGGACGGCCAATAATGGACCGTTCCGTGCGGACACCGGGGCGGAAGAGGAGAGGGCCGGCCAGCGCACTGGCCGGCCCTGGGACTGCTGGCTACTGTGGGACGCTCTCACCATCCGGACGCGCATCCAGATGGCCGCGGGGCACACGCCGCGGTCGGGGGCGAAAAACGTGGTCGGGTAAGGTCGGGGGACCGGGGTCGTCCCCGAACACCTTTTCGCGCACAAACAACGTGCCCAGGGCGCCGGCCAGCGCGCTGGCCGCAATGACGAGCATTCTCACGATCATGAGGGTTCTCCTTGGGTTTGTGGAAAGTGGAAATAACCAGACGAGAGCTTTGACTGTCGGCCCGCACATGGCCGAGACAAGATCAGCAACCCAACTGGTAGCGATCGTGGCCGGACCAGCGACCGGCCAGTTCTCCGGCTGCCCAGCAGCCGAAGTCCCAGAGGTCGTGCACGAAGTCGAGGGTGGCCTCCGCCCCCTCGACCAGGTGGTGCCAGATCCAGTCGGCGTACATGGCGGTGAGCACACTGACGGCCCGGGCCAGAAGGCCCAGCCCGAACCAGAGATAGCGTGGCATGGTGTTTCCTCTGTTCGTGTGGAAGGGAGATGCGTCGCAAGAGACGCTTGAAATGACAAGCAAGCGGTTGGTGGTACTCTCCGCGCTGTCGAGCTACGGGCTGCGGTTGCCGGAGCCGACGGCGCTGTCAGGCGACCTCGGCAGGACCGGCAGTGAACCGCATCCAGTCGTCGTGAAAATCCCTTCGCAGCATCGACACCCGCGCCGCGCTGATCTGGTACTTCCTGGCCAGGTCGAGCGTACGCTCATTGCGGGCCATGTCGCGGATCAGGCGACGGTCGCGCCGGGTGCGGGTGCGTAGCCAGGCCGGCAGATCGCATCGAAAAGCTACTTGTTCCGGAACGGGGGTCTGCAAATTGTGCTGCAAGCGTTCCTCGAAGGCGTCGATGTCGCGCTGGCCGCCGATGGACGCGTAGATGTCGGCGAAGTTCTGTCGGGTCGAGGTCGCCAGGGACTCGACGTGGAAGCCATGCTTCCGCTGGGCGCGCTCGCTGAGCACGTCTCGGTTGAGTTCGCCGCACAGCCGCCGGCCGCTGCGGA
>JAGVLI010000586.1 GCA_020054355.1 Planctomycetales bacterium
GCTGTTTTCTCGCATGAACAGCGGGCTGACGCCCGCCGCTCGCCAATCTCGGACAGTAGAACTATAGTTGCCGCATGAAGGCGATCAGCTGCTTTTTCTCCTCGCCCGTCAACTGGGTTTCCAGGATCAGGTTGAAGAACTCCACGGTATCTTCCAGAGTCAACAACCGGCCGTCGTGCAGATACGGCGGCGAATCCTTGATGCCCCGTAGCGGGAACGTCTTGATCGGCCCGTCGTGGCCGGCCAGCATGCCATTAATCATGTGGGGCTTGTAGAAGCGCTCGGCTTGCAGGTCGTGCATCGAGTTGTCGGTGTAGTACGGCGCCGGGTGGCATTCCGCGCAGCGCGCCTTGCCGAAGAACACTTTTTGCCCCAGCATTTCGGGCGAATCCGGTTTGAACTTCCTGGGGTTCAGCTTGCCGTCCACGCCCAGGTTGGGGGCCGGCGGAAAGGACAGCAAGTTCTGCACTTCCGACATGAAATGCACTTGGCTGCCGCGCTCCAGCACGTTCAGACCCTTGATGGCCGCAGTCACCGGGTCGCCGTCGAAGTACGCCGCCCGCTGCTCGAACTCGGTGAAGTCCTCGACGGTCTTCAAGGCCCGCTTGGAGCCGAACAGCCGCTGGATGTTGACGCCGCGCAGGCTCGGCGTGTCGATGCGGATGCGGTGCGTCTGCGGCCGGATGTCGCCCAGCAAGTGCGTGGCCGCCGAGGTATGGCCGTTCAGATGGCAATCGAAGCAGGCCACGCCCAGGCTCGCCTTCTCGGTCTTGCGGTCGGCGGTGGCGTTGAACTGCTGCTGGGGGAACTGCGTCACCAGCAGGCGCAAGCCCTCCAGGTCTTTCGAGTTCAGGATGCCCTGGAAGATCTGCTGGAAATTGTTGATGTCCACCAGCTTGCCCTGCGAGACGTCGCCCAGATCGGGGCGCGTCGTCAGATAGATCGGTGGCGGAAACTCGGGCAGGAAGTGGTCGGGGATATCGAAGTCGAGATCGAAGCGAACCAGCCGCTCGGTTTCCTTGACTTGCCGCTGCGAGAACAGCATGCCGCCGGCGTTGTGGTTCGGGTGCGGCAGTGGCAAGTAACCCTTCGGAAAGGCGTCCTTGGCCTTCACGTCCTCCGGCGCCATCGCCGCCAGCTTCTCCCAGGTCGTGCCGGCAGGCAGCTTCGCCGTCGGTCCCACCGGGATCGGCTTGCCGCGCGACATGGTCACGGTCTTGTCTACTTTCGCGGCCAGGTCGTAGCGCTCTTCGAGCAGTTTCAGCTGCCTGGCCACGATGGCGGCCTTGTTCGCCTTGTCGTCGGCCATCATCTTCTCGAACGATTGCTGCCCGAGAATGACTGGGCTGATCTGATCGTAGCTCGTCTTGCCCACGGCGGGAGTGGGGGCGTCCTTGTCCTTCTGCTGCGTCAGCGATGGGCCGACGCAATAGAGCAGCAGGGCACACCCGCCGATCCAGGGAAGCCAGCGCCAGGCCAGCGGAGATCGGGAAGCGTTCATGGCCGTTCCTCCAAACGTTGTGATGTTCCGGAAAGCAATATCAATTACTATTTGATAATGATTATCGTCAGCCAGCAGCAGGAACACAAGGGTATACTGCCATCGGATCGAGTTCGGACCCGACAAGCTCCGTGCTGCGGACAGCTGCCCATCGTTTCGGCCAAGCGGCTCTCCTGCCGTTCGTCCTGGCCCGCCAGCTTTTCCGTCGCCCGGGTTCATGTCCCCAAGGATCCCACCTGGCAGGCTGTCAGCGCTTGGCGGGGGCAAATTTCTTGTAGGTCGCTTCGGCCAGCGCGAAGAGGCCGACGTCGGTCTTGGGATTGCTGATGTTCGTGAAGAACACCATCGCGAAATCGCGTTGTGGATCGACCCAGATGTGCGCCAGGTTCTTGCCGTTCGAGCCGCCGTGATAAACCACCGGCTCCGCCGACCACGGGACATCCAGCTGGCCCCAGCCCAGTCCGTAGCCGCCGCTGGCCGGCGTGCCGGGCGGGGCGTCCTTCTTAGCCGGCATGGATATGATGCGCGCTTGCAGCTTTTTCAGCGATTCCGGCTTGACGAGGTTCGGACCGCGCTTGCCCAGGCCAGCGTTCCAGCCTGCCCAGCGAGCGAAATCGAGCACCGACATGTGGGCCGTGCCGGCCGGGCCGAGCAGCGACGGATTATCGCCGTTCGGCCCGGCGAGGAATGCCTTGAACTTGCCGTCCTTGAATTCGTGCCCCAGCGGTGCGTCGATCCTGCCGAAGCTGGATTGGCAGCCGAGTCCGGCTGTCTTCAGGTCGAGCGGCACGAAAATGCGCTCGGTAATCAGCTCTTCCCAGGTCTTGCCGGCGAGGCGCTCGATCATGGCGCCCGCGAAGATGAAGTTCATGTTCGCATAGGCGAATTTGGTGCCCGGCTTCGCGGCCAGCGGTTGCTTGCTCCACTCCTCGACGACGAGGTAGCGCAGTTCGTCGAGGTTGCCCTCCGCGCTCAGCGTCTTGTAGATCAGTTTGACGAGGGCATCGCTATCGGCGGGCACGCCGCTGGTGTGCGACAGGAACTGTTCGAGCGTGACTGTTTTCAAGTCGGCGTCCATCTTGTCGGCCAGCTTCGGGAAGACGTCCGGCAGGGTGGAAGACCACTTCAGCTTGCCTTCCTCGACGAGCATGGCCGCCAGCAAGGCGGTCATCGCCTTGGTATCGGAACCGAGGTGAAAACGGTCGTTGATGGTGACGGGAATCTTCTCGCCGGCCTTCCGGGTGCCGACCGCGCCCGAGGCGATGATCTTGCCGTCCTGCACCACGGCCGCGGCCAGGGCGGGCAAGTCGTGCTTGGCGAGGTAGGGGGTGAGCAGGTCGTCGAGGGATGTCTGTGCGTTCGCAGCGCCGCCGGCGCTGAAAAACAACACGGCGGCCAGGGTCGTGCGCATGAAGCCGGAGCGGGTCATGGCTGGTTCCTCCAGGTTTGGGGGCTGGAGGTAAGCTAGCGACCCGCCGGCGGTTCGGCTTTGGATTTCGGGTTGCCAAGCACGCACGGAAAGCAAACGGCTACTTCACCGGCGGCGGCAGTTCCGGCACCGGCACCAGCTTGCCCGCCGACAGCCCGTAGAAGAGGCTGCCGCGCAGCGACCCCACGTCCGCGTAGCGCAGCTGCCCACCAGCATCCGTGTAGGCCAGGCAGGTCAGCACGTTACTGATGGCCTTGAAGTTGCCCTTCTGCACCGTGCCCGTCTTGTAGCCGGGGTAGAACAACTCCAGGGTGACGATGTAGGTGCCCGCGCCCTGCGCCGGCAGGTCGAGGGTGCTGGTCGTGCGCGCCTCGACGACGGCCAGGCTCTTGCCGTCCTTCATGACGTGATACTGCAAGCGGAAGCCGGGGTCTTCTTGCACCTCCGAACGGACGACCTTGCCGCCCTCGAGCCGCAGGACGCCATGCGGCGACAGATCGGGCTTGACGCCAAGCTTGTAGGTCGGCTGGGCCGCGCTGGCTTGGACGAACAGCAGGCCGGCGGAGGCGGCGAGCAGCAGGTGGCACCGGGTCATGGCGGGATTTCTCCGAAGAAGCCGGCGGGATTACGTCCTATCATAAGCGCCGTTTCGGGCCGCTGTCTATGCCCTTGTGTCGCCTGGGCGGTATGAGATAATCAAACGAAATTCGCGTAACTTCTTCATGCCTGGGGCAAATGGTTCGTAGTGCCGCCTTCAGGCGGTATTCGCTTGGAACCACCTGAAGACAGCACGACGAACCCAGGGCCACCCAGAAGTCAGCAGCCGCCGAACGCCGAAGGAAACCGCTTCATGGCGCAAACCTATATCTGTCCGCAGAA
>JAGVLI010000406.1 GCA_020054355.1 Planctomycetales bacterium
CTCACCCCGCGCCGTTCGCTGCCCGCGCAGACCGGCCGGCGGGGACGCGGTTGGCCGGACGGACACGATCATTCAGGAAAGCCCCGGTCACGCCGGGCGTGATTGTCTGTGGGATCTTGGCAAGATCGTTGTTCAGGCTGGTAAACTGCTCCGGCGCCAGGGCCAGGCCGGTCAGGTAGAGCACCTGATAGCCCCCGCGCAGGGTGAAGCGATCCGAGAGCCGGCAGCGCACGACCACGCCGGTTTCGAGGCTGCCCGCCAGGTGGTTCCCGGAAGTGGTGGTGCCGAGGACGAGGGTGGAGACGCCGGCGGTGCTGGCCACGTTGCGGACCCGCTGGTCGGCAAAGTTGAGGTGCAGGCCGCCCTTGCCCACGGCGCCGATGCTCCAACGCTCGCCGCGGCGATACGCGGCCTCGCCGCCCAACTGCAAGCCCACCAGATGGTTGTTCGTTGTCGCGCTCGTTTCTTCCGAGTCGCCGAACGCAGCGCTCACCGCACCCAGCACGAAGTCTTCGTGCAGGTTGACATAGCGCAGGCCGCCCAGGAGCGACAGCGCCAGGCGCTCGCTTTCGGTCAGCGAACGCAGAGACAATTCGGCGTTATGGAGTTCGGAGCCGTAGCTGAAGGTGAGAGCATCCGCGCCAGTCGCCAGGGCCAGGAAGTTGGAAACCAGCCCATTGAGCGCGGGATTGGTCAGCGGCAGCGTGGCGGCAGTGTTCCAGTCGTGCAGTCCGAAGTAGGAAAGCTCGGCGCTGAGCGTGTCGGTCAGCCGATAGCCCAGCAGCACACGGATGCCGGGTTCCTGGTTGAAGTCGGCGGCCTCGGTGTCGAGCACGCCGGCAATCGTGGGTGTGCCGATGACCTGCTCCTCACGAGAAATACGCGCTGGCTACGCGACCGTTCCAGCCAGAGCGCCTCGCCGCTGACGTACCAGGTGGAACAGCTCGCGGCGCAATCCGGCGAGCAGCCGCCGACAGTTCCAGAAGCGTCGTTCCCGGACGAGCCCGCTTCCGCCACCTGCTGGATTGGCCAGGCTGCGGCGACTGGCGGCACTGCTGGCAATTCCACCTGTTGCACCGGCGGACCTGCGCCGACCGTCACGGGGACATAGACCTGCTGCAAGATCGGGTTGGCCATCCTGGGCTGCATGGGGTAGCCAACCGGCATGGCCTGTATGGGATAGCCCGCCGGGTACATGGCTCGAACGGGCATGACACCGTAGGATGGCGCGAACACAGCAGCGCCGGGAGCGGCCCAACCCGGTGGCTGACCATAACCCGGCGGCAGACCATACCCAGGCTGGGCCGAAGCCGGCTCAACCAGCGAGGCGAGCAGCAAACCTGCCCATACACATGGAAGCGCACGGTTCATGAATGGTCTCCTGTCGGTCGTCTGCGTCGCTGGGACCGAGCCAGGGCGCTGGAAATTCAAGTTCTTCACTACAATCGGTACCTTGACCACATTATCGACCGCGAACCACTGCCGGACGCGGACTTGTTCGCAAGTCCGGTAAACCCAACTGAGAAGTCCCTTGGGAATTTGCACGTCGTAGCAGTTGTGCTGGTTAGCGGCTTTGGCGGGGTAAGGCTGGCAAGAGGACGGCCGTGATGGGAAAAATATTCGGACGACCGAAAAGCAGCGTCATCAAAGGGTGAGAATTTGCATAAGCGGGCAGCAGTGAATGTCCGGGAATCGGCCGACGGCAGTGGGCGACCGAGCGTCGGCCGGCTGCCCGATAACGGCTGGCATTCGTCGGGCGCGCACGGCGGACGCCGCGCAGATGGGCTGCCCAATACAGGCTTCAGGCGACGCGACGGTAAAGGTGCTTGAGGAGACCGCCGAGGCGCTCTTCGCAGCCGATGTCCGCCGTGACAATGGCCGAAGTCGGTGGCAGAGCGGTACTGTTCAGCGGCAGGTTGTCCGCCGCTTGGCGCGGCCCGAAGTTCGTGGTACCGATCCTGGAAGCCAAAGGCTGCCCGCCAGACCGATTTTCGGGGCGGCGCGATACCTCGACACCTCCAGTGGTGTTAAGGACGCGGGCAAAAAATTATCAGATCCATTATTCAATCGCTCAGCGATTGCGGATGACCACCACCTCGCAGTTGCGATACAGGCAGCGCTGCCGGGCGAGCAACCGGCTGGGGCCGCTTACCCTGCCCTCCAATCCCTCCCAGATTTCCATGGGCACGAAGAGGTAGACCTCCAGCGGGGAACGTAGGAATTCCAGGGCTTGCTGTTCCGATAGCAACTGCTGGACCTCGCGCTCGCAATAGAAGACCAGGCTGGGCTGATACCAGCCGTAGCAGCCGATGCGCACTTCGCGGTGCAGTTGCTTCGCTTCGGCCTGCGCGACCAGGGTGCGCGGCGCTTTGTGAACGTCCAGGGCGGCAGCGCCCCAGGTCATCAGCGAAAACACGAACAGCACCGCGGAAACCGCCAGCGCGCCCAACATGCCGACGGTTGCCTCTCGTTTCCAGCACAGCCAGGCCGCTCCCGCACCCAGCACCGGCAGCAGACCGAGGAAAACTCCCACTTCCAGACCCGGCAAGGATCGGCCCTTCAAGAGCGACAACTCGATGACGCCGCTCGCGGTCAGCAGGCCAACGCTCGTGCCCACGCCGACCAGCGCCCAGCAGCCCAGGCTCAGGGAAATCAACCAGCGTGGCACGACCAGTTCTCCGCGCCGCCAGTTTTGCAGGAACCAGGCCGTCAGGAGCGCCACCGCTGGATACAGCGGCAAGATGTAATTGGGCAGCTTCGTCCGGCTGAGCGAGAAGAAGACGAAGTAGACGGCGATCCAGCAAATCAGGAACTGGAGGGCCGGCAACGGAGTACCCAGTACCGAGTACGCAGTACCCCGTGCATAGCCCGCTCCATTTCGCGGTTTGTCCTCTGGACTCGGTTCGCGGTTCGCGGCAGTCGGAGTACCGAGCAGCGAGCAGCAGGTACCCGGCGCGAAATCATTCGTTGCTTGAACTCCGTTCTGGATACTGGGTACTGGGTACTCGGTACTGGGTACTTCTCGGTTCGCCGCCCGGCCGCGCCGCCACTCCTTCCAGGCGCACCATAGCGCCGGTCCCAGAAATACGGACCACGGCAGAAAGCCGAGCAGCAGACTGCCCACGTGGTAGACGAAGGGGCCGCTATGGCCTTCCATCGGGTTCAGGAAACGATCGCGGTTGTGCTTGAGGAAGAAACCGCGCAGATATGCACCCTTGGTTTCCGAGCCGACCAGGGCAAACCAGGGGACCGCGACCAGCGCGAACAGAAAGAAGCCTTGCAAGAGCCGCGCGCTCAGGAGGCGGCGCAGCTGCCTGGTCCAGAGGAGGAACAGCAGGACCACCGCTGCCGGCAGCACCAAGGCGACCGGCCCCTTGGCCAGAAAGCCAAGGCCCGTGCTGATGCCCACCCAGCCCAGCCAGCGCGAATGACCGTCCTGCAAGCCGATCCAGACCAGGAGAAACGTCAACACATTGCAGGCGTTCAAGAGCGCATCCGGATTGGCGAAATGGGCCGACCCGGAAAACAGCAGCGAGCTGGCCAGCACGACGGCCCCAAGCAGAGCGGTCGCGGGGTCGAAAAGGCGTCGGCCCAGGGCATAGGTCAGCAGCACGGTGAGCAGCGCGGCCAGCGCCGACGGCAGCCGGGCGGAAAACTCATCGATGCCCAGCGTCAGGTAGCCGCACATCTGCAGCCAGTAGAGCAGGGCCGGCTTATCGACGCGCAGCTGGTAGTTGAAGGTCGGGGTGATCCAGGTGCCGGCTTCGAGCATCTCGCGGGCCGCCTGGGCGTTGTGGCCTTCGTCGATGTCCCACAAGCTGGGCACGCCCAGCCCCGGCAAATACAGGCCCGCGCAGAGCAGGGTCAGAAAGAGCGGCGGTGCGAGATAGTTGGCTAGCGATCGGAACATTCCATTGTTCCTCGGCAGGTTGGGCAAAGTAGGCGGCAGGCTTCAGTACCACGTCGATGAGCATTATAAGAGAGTGGTGAATTGGAAGGAGGTCAGTTCGGAAGCCATCACTCGAACGCGAACGCCGCGGGGCTGATATTGAAGTAACGAGCCAGCAGACCGATATGGGTTCGGTTCAACCCGCGCTTGCCGGCCAGCACCTCCGAAATGGTGGATTCGGCAATGCCGGTGGCGGCCGCCACAACCGCCTGGCTAACTGCCCGGGCTTCGATCAAGTGCCGAAGCAGATCGCTGTCGCCAACCGGCGGCATGGGATGCTCTTCACTTTCGTACCGCTTGACAAGATCGCTCAGGACATCCAGGTAGTCCTCCTCCGCTTCATTGCGGGAACCCTGGTCGATCAGCGCATTCATGGCCGCAATGGCGGAGTCCAGTTCGCCTTCCGAGCGGATCGGCCGCAGCGGAAACCGGCGCACCAGGGCCAGGTAGCGGTCCTTGCCGCGCTCGATCCGTGTGGTTTTCGAGGCCATCGGTTTTTCACTCTTCTTTCCAAGCGCCGGCGGTGTACTGCTTGTGGGGCAGCACATGCCGTACGAAAACCTTCTGTCGGTTGAAATGAATATGGGCAATCAAGCGATACTTATTCCCGCCGATGTTGAAGATGGTGAATTTGCCCACCTGATCGGCACTGGCGTAGGTCGCTCGCAGATCGGCGAAGTTCTGCCAGGTCGAATGTTCAACGATCCGGTGCCAGGCGCGCAAAGGAGCCTCCGCATCGGGGTAAGTCGCCCAGAACTCGCGAAGTGCCTTCTCGGATATCACATGCATCAGCAATCCTGAAGTCTGGAGAACGCGTACCAACCCATCTTACTTCGCAAAACGCGAAGAGGGCAAGTGCGCTTTCTCTCCCAACCCCGGTTGATTTATCCCGCCGGGCACGCTATACGTTCGCCCTCTTAATTCCTTCGTTGCGGTTACCGTGGGGAAAAACCGCATGGGTGCCCTTCAACCATTGCTGCTCGGACTGGGGCTGCTGCTGCCTGGCGACCCCGGTGCGCTTCCGGCTTTCCCCGCCGAAGACCCCGCGCGCCTGCGCGAAATGCTCTACGACCGCAAGAACGCCAGTAACCAGAGCCAGGCAGCGCTGCTGCTGGTCCAGGATCAGCGGCCCGATGCCGTCGAGATCGTCCGTCGCGGCTTGCGCCAGACCGACGAACCCGAGGTCTTTCTCGCCCTGGCCGCCGCCCTTAAACTGACGCGCGACGTCCGCTTCACCGACGAACTGCTCGACGGGTTGGCGGGCGGGCGGCCCAACGTGCGCCAGGCCGCCGCCGAGAC
>JAGVLI010000663.1 GCA_020054355.1 Planctomycetales bacterium
AGTCCTGGTCCCCGGCGCCGAGCGTGGCCGGTTGGCGGTCGCGGCGGGGCGCTGCTTCCGGATAGGCGTAGCCCGGCGGCCGGAGTCCCGGCCGGTAGGTCAGCACGTACTGGGTGATGTAATCGTTGGCCGAGGTGCAGAAGAAATCGCCGAACCCGTGGGCCTTCATTTCGCGAACCGCTTCAAACGGCGTGCGGCCCTGGTATTCCATGCGATAAATCGAAACCAGGCAGCCGGTGCGGTGCAGGCCCGCCCGGCAATGGACCAGCACCGGATAGTTGGCCGGGTCGTCCATGATGGCGAGGAATTGCCCGATGGCCTGGGGCCGCTCCGCCGGGATCCGGGTGCGCGAGATCAAGTCCGGGGACAGATGGATGTAGCGCACGCCCAGCTGTCGGCACAGTTCGCTCTCCTTGAGCGTTTGCGGGCAGAGCCAGTTCTTCTCCACGTCGGGGTCGGGCCATTCGTCCTGGGCATTGACGATGGTGCGGATGCCGTAGCGCAGCACCGCCTCGGTGAAGCCGTCGGCGGACAGCTGGCCGCTGCGATACAGCACGCCCGGCTCGACGATCCGCAACCGCTTGTGGTCGGTGTACACGTAGCGGAAGTAGCAAAAGGTGCCGACGGTGAGCAGGGCACCCAAGCTGCCGGCCAGCAGCCAGCGACTCCAGGTCGTCATGCGGTGGTCGCTCCGTGAACTCGACGGCAGGCCGTTCCCGAACAACCGCCCTGTTGCCCGGATGGCTCACGCGCTGCCGTCAGCGTGAGCGGCGGGATTGTGGCAGGGTCGCGGCCAAGAAACAAGGCGAGTCCCCCGGCCGGCGGCAAGCCAGCCCGACCGGGCAAGCCAGGCAAACCTGAGAATGGCGAATGGCGAAATCCGAATGACCAAGGAATGACGAAATCCGAATGCCGAATGTCCAGCGCGCCTGGGGTTCGGGCTTCGACATTCGACATTCGCTCCGTGTAACATCCTGGTAACAGCCGCCCATTCCGACCCGATTTTCCTGCCGCCCGGCGTGGCCTGGCGTGCTAGAATCGAACGGAACAAGTCTGGCGAATCCCGTCAGCCGACGACACCATTTCCGCGGAGGTATCACGAAGATGAAGCCCTCTTCTTGCTGCTGGGCCCGTTGGCTCCTGCCCTGCATCATCGCCGCGAGCGCTGCGTTCCTGCTGCTCTGGCCCTCGGCCCATGCCGGCCCGGAGGTCGCTTTCGTCAAGGTTGACGAGAATCGGTTGCGAGTCAGCGGCCCCTACGTCCACGAAAACCTGGCTGCCTACCTGATCCATTCCGATAAGCCGCAAGACGAGCGTCGATTCATCACCTTGCAGGAAGGTCTCGACAACAAGTGGGTGACGGTCACGGAAAAGGAACAGGAGTCCGTCGGCGAATTGATGGTCGAGAACAAGAGCGATCATTTCCTGTACTTGCAGGACGGCGATCTGCTCAAGGGCGGCAAGCAGGACCGTACCATCTACGCCACGCACATCGTCCCGCCGCGCACCAAGGAGGCGGCCAAGTCATTCTGCGTCGAGCAGAGCCGCTGGCGCGAGGGCAGCACCGGCCGCGCCTTCGCCAACCCGACCAACCTCGCGCTGGCGCCGAAGGAAATCAAGCAGGCGGCCAAGTTCCAGAACGATCAGTCGGCCGTCTGGGCCAACGTGGCCGAGCAGCGCGGCCAGATCTCGGCCAACGTCAACTACTCGGTGAACTTCCAGACTTCGAGCTTCAACGAGGCCCGCGAATCCGAGAAGCTGAAGAACGACGTCAAGCAACTGGTCGGCCCGGTCGAAAGCGACCTGCGCCGGGAACTGCGCTGGTATCCGGACGTGGTCGGCATCGCGGTGGCGGTCAACGGCCGGGTCGAGGAAATCAACGTCTACGCCAATCGCCAGCTGCTGGAGAAGATTTTCCCTCGGCTGCTGGAAGCCTATGCCGAGCAAGCGCTGTTGCAGAAGGGTGCGGGCGCTTCGACCACCGCTTCGGCGCGCGAGATTGCCCAGTTCATGCGCCTGGAACAACAGCAGCAGGTGGCGGCTGGCAGCCCGCCGCGCACGATGCCGTTGAACCGCATCAGCGAGATCAACAATGCAATGACGCTGGGGCGAGCCGTAGAAGCCTTCGCCCAAGACCCCGCTCCGAACGCCAACGACGGCATGCCGCTGGCCCAGCCCAATGCGGCCAGCCAGCCGCGCATCTCGTTTTACGAACGCACGGTGAATGAAAAGAATGGCTTCGCGGTGCAGGAAACCGCTGGCAAGTATTCCTGCACGACGAAGTTCGAGGGCAAGACCGTCGGCTACCAATTCATGAGCCGCACGCAGCCGCAACCGCGCGTGCAGACGAACGGCTGGCGCGGTCAGTTCGGTCAGGGGCAGAGCGGCGGAATGCAACAGCAGGAAATGCGGCAACAGGTCGAACAGTTGCTGAACCGCAACGACGTGCAGCAGACCACGCCGCGAAACGTCAACCTGCCGCAACCACCACAATCGCAGCGGGCCAATCCGCCGGTGCGGATCAATCAGGAGGAAGCTCCGATTCCGACGCCAGCGCCGCGGATCAATGCGGAAGATAGTCGCGAGTCGTTGCCCGCCCCTCGGGAAGAAGAACGCCTGCCGGCGCCCCGGACAGGGAACTGAATAACGCGATCGCCGCTTGCGGCTTTGCGAAGCCGCAAGCGGCGTGCCTTGCTAAACCGCGAGCGGTTATCTCCAACCGGCGGCTTCCTCGCCGTCGAGGCGCAGGGTCAAGCACTTCGCGCTGCCGCCCGCCTTCAGAAACTCATCCAGTTCCACCGGCTCGGAATGATAGCCCCAGCTGAGTAAATCCGCCGCCAGTTGCGGGCAGTTGCTGTTGTGGATCACCGTTTTGCCCACCACCACCGCATTGCAGCCGAAGCGGTGCGCTTCCGGCTCCGCCACCGCCAGCAGCTTGGGAACGTGCGTCTGCAACACCTTTCGGCCGTAGCTGTCGAACGCGGCCGGGTAGTAAATCGCTTCACCCGGAGCCAGCGGGCAGAAGCAAGTATCGAGGTGATAGAAGCGCGGATTGACAAGTTCCAATGGCAGCACCTGGATGCCCAGCACTTCGCCGAGGTACTGATGGCCCTGCACGTCGCTGCGGATGCGATAGCCCGCGAACAGCGCCGATCCGCAGAAGAGCGCGTCGCCGGCCCCCTCGAAGTACATGTCTTCGGGCAGATGCTCTACCGTGAAACCATGCGCCGCGAACCACGTGTCGTTGTACGGCGATTCCCGGGCGCGGACTTCGTGCCGGAACCGCGAGCTGAAGAAGCGCTCCTTGAAGATCAAACCGGCATTGGCGGTGAAGACCAGGTCGGGCAAGCCCGGCTGCGGCGTCAGCAGTTCGACGGTGACGCCCAGTCCGCGCAGGGCATCGTGCAGGTTGCGCCATTGCCGATGGGCCTGGGGAACGTTGGCGCCCTTGGAACGGCTCATCCAGGGATTGATTTCGTATTCGATGCCGTAGTAGTCGGGCGGACACATCAGGATGTACGGCGGTTTCATCGGAATACCCTCAACGTTTAGCCGCGAGCCGG
>JAGVLI010000014.1 GCA_020054355.1 Planctomycetales bacterium
CACCGGCGCGCCCGTGACCGTGCCCGTCGGCAAGGAAACTCTCGGTCGTGTCTTCAACCTGCTCGGCGAGCCGATCGATGGTCGCGGCCCGGTCGTCACTCAGGAGAGCCGCTCCATTCATCAGCCGCCGCCGCCGTTCACCGAACTGTCGTCCAAGACCGAGCTTTTCGAGACCGGCATCAAGGTCATCGACCTGCTGACCCCGCTGGTGCGCGGCGGCAAGGCCGGCCTGTTCGGCGGCGCCGGCCTGGGCAAGACCGTGATTCTCACCGAACTCATCGCCCGCATTGCCAGCCAGCACGGCGGTTACTCGGTGTTCGCGGGCGTCGGCGAGCGGACCCGCGAGGGCAACGACCTCTGGATCGAAATGCAGGAGACCAAGATCGGCGATACCGATAAGCAGGTCTTGTCGCAAACCGCGATGGTCTTTGGCCAGATGAACGAACCGCCGGGCGCCCGGCTGCGCGTGGCATTGTCCGCCTTGACGATGGCCGAGTGGTTCCGCGATTCCACCGGCGCGGATACGTTGCTGTTCGTCGATAACATCTTCCGCTTCTCGCAGGCCGGCTCGGAAGTGTCGGCGCTCCTCGGCCGCATGCCGAGTGCCGTGGGTTATCAGCCGACCTTGGCCACGGAAATGGGCGAATTGCAGGAACGCATCACTAGCACCGTCAAGGGGGCCGTCACCAGCGTGCAGGCCGTCTACGTGCCCGCCGACGACCCGACCGACCCCGCTCCGGCCAACGCTTTCCAGCACCTGGACGCCTACATCTACCTGGAACGCAGCATCGCGGAGAAGGGCATCTATCCCGCCGTCGATCCGCTGGCTTCCAACAGTCGTATCTTGCAGCCCGGCACGGTCGGCGAGGAGCATTTCGCGGTCGCCCGCCGGGTGCAGCAGATCCTCCAGCGCTACCGCGAATTGCAGGACATCATCGCCATCCTCGGCGTCGAGGAACTGAGCGAGGAGGACAAGCAGGTCGTGAACCGGGCGCGGCGCATCGAAAAGTTCCTGTCGCAGCCGTTCATCGTTGCCTTTGCGTTTACGGGCCTGCAAGGCAAGGTCACTCCCATCGCCGAGACCATCCGCAGCTTCAAGGAACTGTGTGACGGAAAGTGGGACCACCTGCCCGAGCAAGCGTTTACCTATGTCGGCGTCATCGAGGAAGCTGCCGAGAAGGCCAAACGCATGGCGGAAGGAAAGTAATCTGGCAACCTCAGCCCGGAGGTCGGATGAACTTGTTCAAGTTGCTTGCCGTTGGGTTCTTTGTCGGACTTCTGTTCGTTGCCGTCATCGCGGCGATGATAGTGTTCAGTTCCAAGCAGCACGACCGCCAGGAGTTCATCAATGCAGCGGCGGAGGCTGGCGCGACCAAGCACCTGCCCGCGAGTGAACTGACGAGGGCATTCATGGATGACGAGGACGCCGCTCGCGAAAAGTACTTCCGCAAAGTACTGTTGGTCGAGGGCATCGTCGCGCAGGTGGGCAAGGATCAAGTCGTGCTGGAAGGGCACGATGAGAACTCCAAGATTCCGTCGCGCGTGGAAGTTTCGCTTGGCGAGAAGGTTGCCACACCGTTGCAGAAGGGGCAAAAGGTCTTAGTCGTGGGAACGTGTGAGGGGCGGATGAGTGCGCTGGTACTGCTCGAAAAGGCACGGGTATTGAAACAGTAGTACGAGCAGTAGTAGGCGTGTGATTGCCTTGGGCTCAGCGTGGCAGAAGCACCGTCGGAGTCTCTGGACATCCTTGGCGTAACCGATCATCCGATCTTCACTCCGCATTCTTGAATTAACATCAGACTTATGAATGCATCAACTAGCAGCAGAAACGTCCAAATCGTGGTGGTCACCCCCGAGCGCACCGTCCTGGATGCGCCAGTGGACTTCGTCTCGTTGCCGATGTACGACGGCGAGTTGGGTGTTCTGCCCGGCCGCGCGGCCTTGATCGGCCGGCTGGGACCGGGCGAGCTGCGCACCCGCAAGGGCACCGTGACGCAGCGCTACTTCGTCGATGGCGGCTTCGCGCAGGTGCGCGCCGATGTCGTCACCGTGCTGACGGCGCGAGCGCTGAAGGCCGAGGAAATCGACCAGCAAGCCGCCAGCAACATCGTGCAGAACCCTCCGGCGGGCGAAGGCCGGGCGAAAGCCCAGGAACGGGCGCGGATTCAGCTGCGCGTCGCCCGCAAGGGCAGCGAAGCTGCCGTTTGATGACCTGTAGCCGGCCTCTGGGAGGCCGGCCTCCCAGAGGCCGGCTACAGGTCCGCGAGTGATTTCTTATTTCTTCTCGAACTCGCTCACCAGCTTCTGAAAATCCTCACGGCCGCGCAGCGGCTCGAAGACCTTGCCGGTCTTCAATTGCACCGCATCGGCCCAGCCCTTTTGCACCGCCTGGCGGAGCATCTGCACCGCCTGCGCGGCGTAGCTCTCGCTCAGCTGCTGCCGATCCTTCATTCCGAGCTTCAGGTCGAGGCGGGCCAGCAACGAGCAGCGTGTCAGGATGATGGCAGCGCGGCGATAATCTTCCGCATTCTCCGGATTGAGCTTCGGCAACTCGGCGGCGAGCTTCGCTGCTTCGGCATGCCGGCCCGGCTCGGCCTTTTCTCCCATCCGCAGCAGGGTATCCGCCAGGGTCAGCTGGTGCTTGTGCAGGAAGTGGCGATAGAGCGGATTGTCGGGATCGATCTTACTTGCCTGGTCGTGATACTGTCGGGCCTGGGTCAGCAGTTCGCGGGCCTTGTCGAGCTTGCCCTGGTTCATGGCCAGTGCCGCCTGGTTGTCCAGCAGGGCGGCCAGGTTGCTCTGGTAGTCCGGGACCGAAGGGAAATCATCGGCCAGCTTTTTCTGCAGTTCCAAGGCACGAGCGCTTTCTTTTTCCGCCTCGTCGTACCGCTTGGCGGCGCTGAGCACGGCCGCCAGGTTGTTGTGCGATTGCGCCAGGTCCTGGCGGTAGGCCAGCGCGGAAGGGAAATCGCTCGAGAGTTTACGGCGGTATTCCAGGGACTGGCGCAACAGCGGCTCGGCCTTCTCCGGGCCTTGCACGTCTTGCAAGACGTTGCCGAGATTGTTCGCCGTCGCGGCCAGGCGGCGGCGGTAGTTCGGCACCTTCGGATATTGCTTCACCAGCTGCTCGAAGTGTTCCAGCGCCTGACGATATACCTGTTCCGCTTCGCCGTGCCGCTTCGCGCCGCGCAGCAGCGCGCCCAGGTCGTTGAGCGTGCCGGCCAGGTCTTCTCGATAGGCGGGTTGACTGTCGGGATGCTCCTTCACCAGCGCTTCCTGCAAGGCCAGCGCCTGACGATAGGACTTCTCCGCTTCGTCCGGCCGCTTGCTGCGGAGCAGTAGCAGCGCCAGGTCATTGAGGCTCCGGGACAGCTCGTGGCGATAGTCGGCCTGCTTCGGAAAATCGGCGGCCAGTTTTTCTTGCAGGGCGATGGCGGCGCGATCATCCTTTTCCGCTTCCGGAAGGTTGCCCCGCGTCCGGTGCAGTTGGCCGCGCTGAAAATACCCCAGCGCCAGGTCGCGCCGATACTCGGCTTCCTGCGGAAATTCCTGGGACAGCGCCTCGAACCGCTCGACGCTGGCCCGGCAGGCCCTTTCCGCGTCCGGCAGCCGGCCGAGCATCAGGAACACGCTGCCCACTTGCTGAAACGCCTGGCCCGCCTGCTGGCGAACCTCGGGTTCATTGCTCTGCTTTTCGAGGAACTCGCCGTGAAACTCCACCGCCTTGGCCAGCAGTCTCTGCCGCACATCCTCCATTAACGGCACATGGGCGAGTTCGTTCTGACCGACTTCCGTGAGCATTTCGTTGACCGCTTCGCGCGCCTTGCGGAAGTTCTGCTCGGCCCGCTGGCGTTGGCGTTCGGCAATGGCGCGCAGCGCCTCGGCTTGCTTGCGACGGCGCTCCGCCTTTTCCTCGCTCTCCTGGGCGCGATCGCGCTCGGCCTCCGCTTCTTCGGCCTTCTGGCGTCGTTCCTCGGCCAGTACATCGAGTTGCTGGTTCTTGCTCTGGAGGGCAACGTTGAAGTACAGGCTGCCGCCGAGGATGGTCGTCAGCGCCAGCACGCTGACGGCCAGGAGCGCGGCGACGGCGGGTCGGCGCCGCACCCATTTCGCG
>JAGVLI010000867.1 GCA_020054355.1 Planctomycetales bacterium
GTCCGCCGGCCGCCGAGCGGCCGGCTTGGGAAGCTCGCGATTCGGCCCCCTTCCTCCGCAGCCCTGTACTAAACCTCTTCGTCGCGATCCTGCTTCAGGCCATGTTGCTGCCGGTCGCGGCACAGACGGAGCCGGCCAAGCTCAGCCCCGATCAGCCCTACCAGGCGCGCAAGTCGAATCCCGTCACTTACGACGTGGATTTTTCCGTGGTGGTCACGCCGCCCTACAAATGCAAGACGCTGAAAGTCTGGCTGCCCTTGCTGCAAAGCGATGCGGGCCAGGAAGTCACCGAGGATGAGTTGACCAGCTTCCCGCGCGCCGTCAAGCCGCGAATCGCCACGGAAAAGGTCTACGGCAACAAGTTCGCTTACTTCGAGTTCGACAAGCCCGAAGGCGCGCAGATCGTCAAGCACCATTTCCGGGTGAAGGTCTGGGAACTGCACTGGGACCTCGATCCGGCCCAGGTGCAGCGGCCGAACACTTGGCCTGTAGCCTTCGACCCGTTCCTGCGCGGCGAACAGCAGGCCGTGGTCGTCAACGACCGAGTCAAGAAGACGGCGGGCGAGATCGTGCCCAAGTCGCAGAACCCCGCCCAGGACATCCGGGCGGTCATGAACTGGGTCAACCAGCGCATGAAGTACGACCACGTCGTCGCCTCGCTGCAAGCCAGCTCCGAGCATGCGCTGGAGAAAAGCCGGGGGCATTGCAGCGACTATCACGGCCTGTGCGCCTCGCTGGGCCGGGCGCTGGGTTATCCGACGCGCATCACCTACGGCATCAACCCTTTCCCGAAGAATTCGCCCTCGCACTGCAAGATGGAAGCGTTCCTGCCGCCCTACGGCTGGGTCAGCTTCGACGTTTCGGAAACCCAGCGGTTAGTTCATGAAATCCAGGGCGATGCCCAGCTGAAAATAGCGGACAAGGACAAGCTCGTGCAGGCGGCCAACGACCGCTTGTTTCGCGGCTTCCGGGACAACACCTGGTTCCTGCAAACGCGGGGCAGCGACTACGACCTGGCGCCGCCGGCCGCCAAGCGGGTGCCGGTGGTGCGGACCATCTACGCGGAAGCCGACGGCGTGGCCCTGCCGGACCCGGACCCGGCCAACAAGGAGCAGAAGGAATTCGCCTGGATGACCATTCATCAGTACAAAGCGGACCAGAAGGTGGAGTACCCGTTCAAGGGCTGGAAGAGCTTGCAAAAGTAGGCACGCAGCGGGCGTTATAGCGCACGCGGCCCGGCATGAGGCCTTCATTGAGACATTGGCGGAGCCGCGCACGAAGTAAGCGGTCGGCCGCCCCGCTTACTTCGTGCGCGGCTCCGAAGTCGCATTGCGGGCCGCGCGGTTTAGCCCATTGTTTGCATCGCCGGTAATCAAAAAAACAGCGGGCTGACGCCCGCCGCTCGCCCGATCTTTGGGGACAGACCATGAACCGTCTGCGTTTCGTGATGGTCGGCGGGTTTCTCGGCGCGGGCAAGACCACGGCGCTGTCGCGCCTGGCGAGCTTCTATACGGCGCGGGGCCAGCGCGTCGGCCTCGTGACCAACGACCAGGCCCAGGACCTGGTGGATACGAACAGCTTGCGCTCGCAGGGCTTCTCCGTCGAGGAAGTGCCCGGCGCCTGCTTCTGCTGCAAGTTCGACGACCTGGTCGGCACCGTGGAAAAGCTCTGCGCCGGCGAGCGGCCCGACGTCATCCTCGCGGAGCCGGTGGGCAGCTGCACCGACCTGGTAGCGACCGTGGTGCAGCCCTTGAAAGACCTCTACGGCGAGCGCTTCTCGGTCGCCCCCTACGGCGTGCTGTTCAAGCCCAGCCACGGCCTGAAAATCCTGAAGAACCAGGCCGATGCCGGCTTCTCCCCCAAGGCTGCCTACATCTTTCGCAAGCAGCTCGAAGAAGCGGACGCGATCCTCATTAACCGCGCGGACGAACTGTCGGCCCTGCAGGCGGACGAACTATCGGCCTTGCTGGCCGCCGAGTATCCGGGCGTGCCGGTGCAGCGCATCTCGGCCAAGACCGGCCAGGGGTTCGACGCCTTCACGGCCTTGCTGGACCAGGACGGCAACTTCGGCAAGAAGATCCTGGACATCGACTACGACATCTACGCCGAAGGCGAAGCCGAACTGGGCTGGCTCAATAGCAGCGTCCATCTGAGCGCTGCGCAGCCCTTCGTGCTCGATGAAGTCCTGCTGGAAGTGGTCCGCAACCTGCATGCCGCGCTGAAACAACATCAGGGTGAAGTGGCCCATCTCAAGGTCATCGGCCTGGGGCAGACGGCCTTCGGCGTGGCCAACCTGGTGTCGAGCGGCACGCAGCCCGAAGTGTCGCTGGCGGCGCGGGGCACGGAGCGGGAAGTGGACCTGATCGTCAACGCGCGCGTGGCCCTCGATCCGGACCTGCTGGACCGCGCCGTGCGGCAAGTAGTGCGGGAAATCTGCCAGGGACACGGCATCCAGGCCGAATTCCGCAAGACGCAGAGCCTGCGCCCCGGCCGGCCGACGCCGACGCATCGCTATCCGCTGCCGGTGTGAATCAGCCCACCGCTCCACGACGGAGCGAGCCGCGAGTATGACGTGGCTTGGCTCCGTGGGGTGGTCGGTTGGGAAACCGCGCGAACCGAGGAATCAGCGTTTGCTGTCGCTCGGCGTTTTCGCCGCCTCGCGGACGGGCTGTTTCGCCTGGAACTGCTGCCGGAGCTGCTTGAGCCGGGGCACTTCGTCCCGGTCCGCTTCGGAAAGGAAGCCGTCCAGGGTGGCGATGGCGGCGGTGAAATTGCCCGTCTCGGCCTGGGCGACGGCCAGTGTTTCCTGACATTCGACGCGCACGGCCAAGCAGTCCTCAATGTCTTCCTCGTCTTCCGCGGCGCTCTCCGCGTTGCTGGCCAGCTCGACGGCCATGCGGGCGTACTCCACCGCCTTGGCGCCGTTGCGCTGCTTGGCGTCCGGGCAGGTCGCCCAGAGCCAGGCCAGGCCGTTGTAGCCTTCGGGTTCGTCGGGCAGCACTTTCACCAGCTGGTCGTACTCGGCCACCGCGCCGGCATAGTTGCCCTTGGCCTTGCATTTCGCGGCGCGGTCGAGAAACTCATCGACGTCGATCTCTTCGTCCTCTTCGCCTTCGTCGTCCTCATCATCCGCTTCGTCCTCGTCATCTTCTTCATCGTCCTCGTCGTCGTCGATGTCGTAGTCATCCCTGGCCTTGACCGCGACCGGAGCGGGGGCCAGTGGCGCGGGGGCCAGTGGCGCGGGGGCCGCGACCGAGGGAAAC
>JAGVLI010000019.1 GCA_020054355.1 Planctomycetales bacterium
CTGCATCCGCGAGGCCATGAAGGAATTGAACCTGGCCTTCGACGACGCCACCGCCGTGGTCCAGGGCTTCGGCAACGTCGGCGCGGTCGTCTGCCACGAGTTGCACTTGCTGGGCGTCCGCGTCATTGCCGTGGGCGACCGCTCCGGAGCGATCCGCAATCCCAAGGGCATCGAGGTCCACGCGCTGAACCGGCACGCCAACGTCGAGGGCAAGCCGCTCAAGGATTTTCCCGAGGCGGAGCAGATCGCCCAGGAAGACCTGTTATCCACGCCTTGCACCATCCTGGTGCCGGCGGCGCTGGAGCGAGTCATCACGCTCAAAAACGCCCATCAGCTGCGTTGCCGGATTCTGGCCGAGGGCGCCAACGGCCCGACCACGCCCGAAGCCGACGAGATCATGGCCGACAGCGACATTTTCCTCATCCCCGACATCCTCTGCAACGCTGGCGGCGTGACCGTGTCGTACTTCGAGTGGGTGCAGGACCTGCAACGGCTGTTCTGGAGCGAAGCGCAGGTCAACGAACGGCTGCGCGAGCTGATGGTAGCGGCATTCCAGCGGGTGCGCAAGGAAGCCCGCGACCGCAAGCTGTCCATGCGCATGGCCGGCCTGAGCCTGGGCGTGCAGAAAGCCGCCAACGAGAAGATTCGACGCGGCCTGTATCCGTAATACGAGTACGCAGTACCAAGTACGCAGTACCAAGTACGCAGTGCGGAGCAGGACCAACCCGGTACTGTGTGCTGGTTTGTTGTACTCGGTACTGCGTACTCGATACTGCGTACTCGGTACTGCGTACTCGGCCCTGCGTACTCGGTACTGCGTACTCGGTACTGCGTACTCGGTGCTGCGTACTCGGCACCGCGTACTCGGTACTGCGTACTCGGTACTGCGTACTCGGTTTTCGGCACACGGTACTGCGTACCTTTCGCAACCTCGACGACGCTGACGAAAGCCACTGTGCTCGGCCCGCTGTTCTACTACGACCTGCTCCGCACCTCCCGGCGCACCCGGTTCATCGCCGTGCGCTGCGTCTACGCCCTGGCCTTGCTGGTGGCGCTGTTCTGTCTCTACGCCAGCTGGTTCGGCATCGGTTCCTTCGGCGAACCGCTCTCCCCGAATCGAGAAGCGGCCTTTGCCACCGACTTCTTCTTCACCTTCCTGGCGGTGCAGCTGGCGGCGGTGCTGCTCCTCACCCCCGCGTACACCAGCGTGGCGGTGGCCGAGGAGCGCGAAGCGGGCCGGCTCGACTTCCTGCTGACTTCCGAACTGAGCAACCGCGAAATCGTGCTCGGCAAGTTCGCCGCCCGCCTGGGCAGCGTCGCCCTGATCCTGCTGACGGGCCTGCCGATCCTGGGGTTGATGCAGTTTCTCGGCGGCGTCGATCCCAACCTGGTGCTGGTGGGCTTCGCCATCTCGCTGGCGACGATGTGCAGCGTCGGTAGCTTCGGTGTGTGGGTTTCGATCTGTTGTGAGAAAGCTAGTTCCGCCTTGTGGCTGACCTATCTCTGCGTCGGTCTGGCGCTGGGGTTGTTTTGGTGCTGTCCATTGCCCAATTTCGGTCATCCGGTGGTGGCCTATCATCAACTGGACAGCGCCCTTCGCAAGAATGAAGACTTGGCCGATGCTCTACCGGCCCTGATCGGCTGGTATGCGGGGATTCACGGCACGCTGGCACTGGCCTTTCTCACCTGTGCCGTTTACTTTCTGCGGCCACCTGTCGTGCGCCCAGCCGTGTCGTCATTGGCCAAATCGAAGCTCTTTCCATCGCCGTCACTGCACACCAGGCAACGCCTTTTTCATCGACCGCCAGTCAGCGACGACGCGTTGCTTTGGAAGGAACAGCACCTCTATGCGTATCGACTGGTTCCTGGACTTCAGGACACCGCTTTCGTCCTCGCCGCATTGGCAATCCCCTACGCCATTGTCATTGGCCTTGCCGTTTTCGTGAGAGCATTGGAGAGCGATCAACTGGGCGAGTTCAGTTACGCACTCGCGCGGTACGGTGGTGTTCCCCTGGCCAGCCTCATCCTGCTCGGCATTGCACTGCGAACCGCCGCCTCGGTCAGTCAGGAACGCGAGCAAGGCACGCTCGATTCCCTGCTGACGCTGCCTATCGACCGCCGGGAGATTCTCTCGGCAAAGCTACTCGGCAGCATCCTGAGCGTCGGACTCTGGCTCGGCGCGCTGGCGGTGATCTGGCTCTGTTGCGCCTTGGCCGGCGGACTGCATCCACTGTCCGGCCTGCTGCTGGTAGGCTGCCTCCTTGTCTACGCTGGCTGTACCGCGGCCCTGGGTCTGTACTGTTCCATCGTCAGCTCCAACCGGCGGTATGCCACGCTGCTCACACTGTTGGGACTGTTCCTCTGGAACGGCGTGCCCTGGCTATTCAGCCAGAACTTCAGTCTGCTGTCGCCAGTGTTGGGGCTGTGGGAACTGGCCTTTCCGCCACACGACAGGCTCAGGATCAGGTGGGGAGAATTCACGCCGAGCGGTTCCAGCCTCTTTGTCGATAAGACAATAGAAGTGCATTTCGCTTGCATGGGCGCGGTGTTCGCCGTCGTGATTGGTAAAATTCTCTGGGGACTGGCCAACTACTACTTCGAGGCGGAACGCGGTCCGGAATCTGCGGAATAGTGCTTCCCACCCGGCAGCCAGCCGGGTATCATCATCTTTACTATCCTGCCTGCCCTGATTGCACTATCCCACCGACCGCAAAGGGGCGTCTCGATGAACGAGCTATCCCGCCGCCGATTCCTGCAAGTCGGTGCCCTCGGCACCTTCGGCCTGACCCTGCCGCGCCTCCTGGAAGCCGAGGCCCATGCCGCCAACCCGAAACGGCGCGTCAAGTCGTGCATCTTCATCTTCCTGTCCGGCGGGCCGAGCCAGCTCGACACCTTCGACATGAAGCCGGATGCGCCGGCCGAGATTCGCGGCGAGTTCAAGCCGATCCAGACCAGCGTGGCAGGCACGCACATCGTCGAGCATTTGCCGAAGACCGCCCAGCTGGCGAAGCACTTTTCCATCGTCCGCACGCTGTATCACAACAAGCGGAACCATCAGCCGGCCGGCAGCTTCATGCTCACGGGCGTCGATCCCTTGGTCGATAACGCCGGCGCGCTGGCGCCCAAACCCGACGATCCGCCGGCGCTGGGTTCGCTGGTGCTGCGGGCAGCGCCGCCCGACGGCGGAGTGCCGCCGTTCGTGATGATGCCCGCCCGCATGAACGATCAGGGTTCGGTCTTTCGCGGGCAGGCGGGCGGCTGGCTGGGCAGTCCGTTCGATCCGATGCTCATCGCGCAAGACCCGAATGCCGCCGCCTTCAAGGTTCAGGGCA
>JAGVLI010000481.1 GCA_020054355.1 Planctomycetales bacterium
GCCCGCGCCGAGCAAACGGCCATCGGGCCGACCATACCAGCGCGGTTCCACGACCTTCAGCGGTGCGCCGTACTCGCGTCGCGGCAGTTCCTGGTGGTCCTGCCACCAATCGCTCGACGGAGCGACATTGGGAATGTGGACCAGGCCGGCGCAGCGCGGGCACTTCACCGGCTTGCCGGAAGTGGGGTCCTTGATGCCGAGCCTGCGGGAGCAGTGCGGGCAGGTCAATGACAGAGACATGTGCGGAAGCCTCCAGGATGGAAGTGAGATGGCAAAGTTGGGCGCTGCCGGTCGCAGTCGTTCTGTCAGATAGAACCAGCAAGCCGAGCGTTCGTTGGCGAAATGCCGGATTTCCGGAAAAACCGACGGCCGGCGTGACAAGCGCTTGTCATGCCGGCCGTGCGGTGGAGACCTGATTCGTCGAGAGCAGCTTGCCCTTACTTGCTCGAACCTTGTAGGGTCCGCTGTGCGGACCACTGCACCACCATCAACAGGGTTCATGGTCCGCACAGCGGACCCTACAAGAATTTGGCCCACCTGCCCTATTTGCACAATTCGCGCAGCGCGAACAGCACCGCCTGCCGTTGCGGATAGCTGCCGGCTGCCGTCCGCTGCACCCGATGATAGGCTTCCTCGGGCTTCTCCGGACGCTGGCGCACCAGGAAATCGAAGCGCTGCATTTGCGGCCATTTGCCCGGCTTGTCCACTTCCTGGACAACCGAGAAATCCTGCCGCAGGTAGGTGATATCGGCACGGACGAATGGCCCGGTACTGTCCGCGTAATACTGGACCAGCGGCGGCAGCGGCTCGTTCTGCGAGGGCATGCGGCCGCGCACCAGGTCGCTGGTCGAATGCGACGGCGCATGGCACATCACACAGTTGCTCAGGTGGTTGATGCGCACCACTTCCGGCACCATCCAGGCGCGGTGCTGGGCATCGTAGGTCGCCACGGTCGGATCGACGGCGTCGCTCAGCTTCTGGAGTGCAGGGATCGCGTCCTTGTCCTCCAGCGCGACCAGCGCCTCGGCCGCATGGTCGGCGACCGGCGCCCAGGGATAGCGCAGACCGGCAAGCAGCAGCTGGCGATACTCGGAGCGCGGCCGTTGCGCCAGCGACTGGAGGGCCTGCTCGCGGACCTTTTCCGACAGATCGAAGAGCGCCAGCTTGGCCAGGGCCTCGCTGGATTTCGGCTGCGGAATCGCGGTCAGCTGCTCGATCAGCACCGCGCGGATGCCGGGGCTTTCGGGCGGCAGCATCTGCATCAAACAGGGGATGGCGCCCACGGTGCCCAGTTCGTAATGGCTCTGGTTCTTGTCCTTGGCTGTCAATAGAGTCTTGAACTTCGCTGCGTCGATTGTTGCGTTGACCTGGGAAGCGCTCGACAGCGTCTCGCGCATCTGCCGGGAGAGTTCCTGCATTTTCTGGGCTGCTGTCGTGTCCAGCTGACAATCCTTGCCCATGCGGATGGGCAGCCCTTGCAGGTCGGCCCGCTGGGCGAGCATGGTTGGCACCACGTGGCCAGTGCCGCACCATTCGCGAACCAGGCCCGACATCTGCATGATCTCATTGGTGTGAACGGTCCGGCCGTAGGCGGTCACCCGGCTGGTGGGCCGGGCGCTCGGCGCGTCGAGCCGGAGTTGCGGCATGTCGAGCAATTGCTTGTTCAGGTCCGCCTCGTTGCGCTGGTCGCGGCGCTGCACCCGGATCTTTTCCCCGACCGCGCACGGGATTGGCATGACGGGGACGGCGACTGGCAGTGCAGGCTCCGGCTTGACCTCCGCGGCCGGTATTTCCTCGGCAAGCGGACCCATCAACGTTTGCCGATCTAACGGGGCACTGGCGAGCGGCTGGTCGAGTTGCCGCTGGTCCGCTTCGATCAAGCGCGGTGACGCTGCGACGGCAGCCGGGATCGTCGCTCGCGCCACCGGAGCGGTTGGTTGGACCCACCAAGCCGCGCTGGCCACCAGACCACCGACGGCAGTAAGTGCGGCGGTCGCAGTCAGCGAGAGAATGCGAAGATTCACGAGTTGATGCCAGGACAAGCTCGGCTCGCTGGGAACGGCCACGGGTTTCGGCGCGGCCGGGACGATTCCCGGCGCCCAGGGAACGGGGACGACGCGGGCACAGCTCGAACAGCGAATGAGCTGCCCGGGCGTGGGTCGTTCGATGAGTAACCGTTGTTTGCAGCAGATGCAGGTGAGTTCGCAAGCCATGACTGGATTCCTCCAGGTGGGGTTCGTTCTGTCAGGACAAACCCGCCAGCGCGACTTTCGTTGGCGGGATTTGCCCACGCTTGACGCCTTCCGGTGCGCGCGAGACAATCCAGCCCTCTTCCGCAGAGCGCTTCCCTTTCGGGGCGCGGCTCAGCGATCCGAGTTGTTTCCATCAGGAGGATTTCCCATGACGACCGCCACCGCGGAACGCAGCAAGACCGTCAAGCCGCCGAAGGTCAAGGACCAGCCGTTGCTGATCGGCGGCAAGTGGCTCGATAGCGTCTCCGGCAAGACGTTCGCGACCACAAATCCCGCCACCGGCGAGACCATTTGTCAGGTGGCCGAGGGCGATAAGGCCGACGTGGACCTGGCGGTGAAAGCCGCCCGCAAGGCGTTCGAGGAAGGCCCGTGGGCGCGGATGAACGCCTCGGAGCGCGGCCGGCTGCTGAACAAGCTGGCCGACCTGATCGAACAGCACCGCGAGGAACTGGCCGCCCTGGAAACGCTCGACAACGGCAAACCCTACCGCGATTCCCTGGCCGCCGACCTGCCGTTGACCATCAAGTGCTACCGCTACTACGCCGGCTGGGCCGACAAGATCCACGGCAAGACCATTCCCGTCGAAGGGCCGTTCTTCTGCTACACGCGGCACGAGCCGCTCGGCGTGGTCGGGCAGATCATTCCCTGGAACTTCCCGCTGCTGATGCAAGCCTGGAAGTGGGGACCGGCGCTGGCGACCGGCTGCACCA
>JAGVLI010000341.1 GCA_020054355.1 Planctomycetales bacterium
GCGACGGTGCAACTTGGGGTGGCGTCCTCCACCCTCGCTGGCGCGTCGGGCTAACACCCCTGGCCGCCAGTCATTGAACTAACTACCTTTGCTCCGCCTGCCCGCCGGGCGTGCGCCATCCAGGCTAGTCTGGTTTTCGTTGTTCGCGAGGAGAGCACGCCTGATGGTTGAAATACCCGCCCTGCTGGCACGCTGGCGCGAAGGAGATCAGCAGGCGGCCCACGAGTTGTACCAGTTATTCGCGACGCGGCTGGTCGCTCTGGCGCGAAAGTACCTGTCCGCAAAGGTGGCGGCGCGCTTTGATGCCGAGGATGTGGTGCAATCGGCCTGCCGCAGCTTCTTTGCCCGCGCCCGCGACGGCCAGTTCGTCATACACCAAACCGATGAACTCTGGCGGCTTCTCGTGAGCATCACACTGCACAAGCTGCGCCGGCGCGTGAAGCACCATCAAGCCGACAAGCGGAATGTCGACCGGGAAGTTCGCAAAACCTTCGGCATCCCCATGGAACTCCTCGCCGACGAGCCGGTTCCGGAAGACGGCATGGCGCTGGCCGACTTGATCGAAACGGTCCTTCGCAGCCTTGGCCCTCTGGAACAACAGGTTTTCGAGTTGCGGCTCCAGGGCTTCACGGTGGAAGACATCGCCGCGCAAGTCCGGCGCAGCCAGAGCACCGTCTGGCGCGTCCTGAAGAAAATCAAGCAAGAGTTGGGGGGCTATCATGAACCCTGACAGTCCGGACGGCACCGCGGACCGGTTTGAGGAGGCCTGGCAAGCGGGGGTGCCGCCGCGCTTGGAGCTATTCTTGCCCGCATCGGCGGAGCGGTCCGCCCGTCGGGAAACCCTGCTCGTGCTGGTGCCGATCGATTTGGAATACCGCTGGCGACGGTCTGCGGCCTGTGCTTGGGTGCTGGAAGATTACGTCCGCCACTTTCCGGAGTTGGGGCGGTTAGAAGAGCTTTCTCCTGAATTAATTGCGGAGGAATATCGGGTGCGTTTCTGCTGGGGAGATGCGCCGGCAATCGATATCTATCGACGGCGGTTCCCCACGCAGGCTGCCTCGCTGGCCGAGTCGCTGCGGGAGATGACGAGGGCGCTCGCGGGCGAGGAAGTCCGGAAAAAGGTCAATGAAGGCCGGGACCTCCGCACGACAGCGGCCGCGCCACCTGTCCCCGCCGCGGCGGCGGACGGCTGCACCCAGGTACTCTCCGCCCCGCACCGCTCGCCACCACAAGGTGAAACGGGCGACGTCCCCTGCGTAATTCCCGTCCTACCCGGGACCCCGCCACTGCCCAATTCCGTCGCCACCTTCGTCGAGACGCTCCGGCAACGCGGCTTGCTTACGCCCAGTCAAATAAGGGACCTGCGCGGGGGATCGCCGCGGCGCTTTCTGGATGTCCACGGCCTCGTCCACGAGCTCCTGATCCGCGATTGGCTGACTGCATACCAGGTGAACCAGCTTCTTCAGGGCCAGGGCGATCACCTGACCCTGGGCCCGTACTTGCTGCTGGAACGCCTTGGCGCCGGGGGTGCGGGCCAGGTCTTCAAGGCCCGGCACCGAAAGATGGATCGCCTCGTAGCCGTGAAAGTGCTTCACGACGAGCTGGCAACGGACGGCGAATGCGTGGCGCGCTTCTTACGTGAGATTCAGATTGTCAGTCAGCTCGACCACCCCAATCTGATCCCGGCATATGATGCCGGGCCGTTCGGCAACAGCTATTTCCTGGCCATGAAGTACATCGAGGGGACCGACCTGGGGCGGCTGGTCAAGAAAGGCGGTCCCTTGCTGGTAAGTCAGGGGTGCGAGTATGTTCGGCAGGCAGCACTGGGCTTGCAGCACTTACACCGGCACGGCCTGGTCCACCGCGACATCAAACCGCACAATTTGATGATCGGCCGCGATGGCGTCATCAAGGTGGCGGACCTGGGCCTGGCCCGGGGCGCGGGCGGCCAAACGACGGAATTCACCCGCGCTCGCTCCGTGGGTGTAACCCCCGCCGGCGCCGGGCCGATGGGTACCACGGATTATCTGGCGCCGGAACAGGCCATTGATTTTCACGCCGCGGACATCCGCGCCGACATCTACAGCCTGGGTTGCACGCTCTGGTATCTGCTGCTTGGCCAACCTCCGTTCCCCGGCCGTTCGCTGGCGGAGACCTTGCTCAGCCACCAAACCCGCGAAGTGCCGGCCATTGAGAAACTTCGCCGCGACGTCCCCGGCGGCTTGGCCGCGGTGCTGCGGCGCATGCTCGCCAAGCGGCCGGAAGACCGTTATCAAACCCCCGACGAAGTGGCCGAGGCGGTGGCGCCTTACAGCCGTACGGTGCCGGCTCCGGAGCCGGAAATCGAGATCGGGATTTGGTCGGTGCGCTCCAAAGCGTACACGACCTGGCAGATGCTGCGCAGCTTTGCCCAGCGCAACAAGACGTTCACGGCTTCGGTCGTGACGGGAGCGGCAACCGCGCTGGTTTTCCTGACGTGGACCTCCGTGGTGAGTTACCGTGCCTACCAGAGGACCGAAAAGGCCTTCAAGGAAACACAGGAGGCGCACGGGAATACACAAAAGGCTTACGGTCAATTGGAGCAACTGACCCGGCAAGCGGTGCCGGCACTGGTGGATCAGGCGGACACGTTGGCGAATCGGCGGGAGATGCGCCAGGCGCTCGCGCAAGTCGATCTGGCACTGGAACTCGACCCCCAGCACGCTCCCGCTCGTTTGCTGAAAGCACTGCTCCTGATGGCGCAGCTTCAATTTCAGGAAGCGGAGGCCGAGCTAGGTCTCTACATGAAGCAAAGGCCCGATGACTTTGTCGCCAGGAAACTGCTGGATCGTTGCCGAAGCGCGCGCCTGCAAGACGGCCATGAACTCTGGCAAACGTATCTTGTCATGAGGGAGCAAAAGCCGTTCCTTGGGCCGGCCAACTTCCTGGCAATGACGGAGATCTCAAAACGAGAGGAGGCCATTCGCATACTGCTCCCCGAATGGAAGAAGGGGATTGAAAAGGGTTGGCCGGGGCGGGGACTGCGGGACAGGTTGGTGCAAGAGCCCGGGGGGGGCCTTCGACTGGATTTCGCGAAGTGCGCAGAGGTCGCGGACCTGACGCCGCTGCTGCCAATCCCGGTATCACGGCTTGGCCTTGCATACACCAACGTAAAGGATTTGTCGCCCCTGAAGGGCAAACGCCTTATCTGGCTCCAACTGAATGGCTGCGAAGTGAGCGACCTGGCACCACTGCGCGGTATGCCGCTCACCATGCTCAATCTGGCCTCTTGCAGCAGAGTGAAAGACCTGTCGCCACTGGATGATATGCCGCTTAACGAACTCTATCTCATGAACTGTAGCCAGATCGAGGATCTCTCCGCACTCCAGCGCAGCCGGTTGAAAATACTCAATTTATGGGGTTGTCGTCTCGTCCGGGACCTGTCGCCCCTTAAAGGACTGCCGCTCGAAGAACTGGTTCTGTATGGTTGCCAAGGAGTGAACAGTCTTTCGCCTCTCCAGGGCACAACGACGCTTCGAGTACTCGATCTGCGCGGTTGTGGCTCCCTCGATCTGTTGCCCCTGGCGGAAGTGAATTTGACACACATCGACTTGCCGCCGGCGCGCACCACGAATTTACGTGTGCTTCAGCGCATGGAGACCCTCCAGCACATCAATGGCACTACTAAGAAAGAGTTTTGGGAAGCGCACAAGCTAGGAAAGCTCCCGCGGTACGAATTGTAAGACAAGCCCACTTTGCGGTTTTGTATCAACCGAACGGGGCGAGGATGGGGTGCCCCTTGCTGGCCCCCCTCCGCCGCGAACGCCCCCGCGCACGCATGGCGGGGATAGCCGCGACGGATGCCTGTCGCGGGCGTGAAGTAGCGCACGCTGGCGATATTGGGTATGCACTTCCCAGGCGATTCCCTCGCACGAAAAAAGCGGATCGCCCATTTTGCCCATCGCCTGCGTCTGGTCGGAAACATGGGTCGCGCCGCGCCGGCCGAGAAAATCCGGTTTCCGTGCGAGGGTAGCTTTCGCAAAGTGCATACCCATGTGAGGGCTGAGACGGCAAGCTCCCGCCCAACCTCGCGAATCAACCTCGTTGCCAGAGGCGCAGCGGTGTTGAGCGCCATGGGTCTTGCCCTTCCTCAAGAAGCACTGTTGTGAATGGCACTATGCAGCCAGCGCCAGCGGCGGCTTTGGCGTCGATGAGCTGGGCACCGATTTTCTGGCAAGACGGCGGACCACTGGCGTGAGGCGATCGACCCGAGCGTTACCACCACTCCAAGGGCATCCCCTGCCCACCTGCGACGGAGACCGCCATGCTCGACTCCCGCATTCTGAATCGGCGGCACTTCCTTGGCCTCGGCGTTCTTGGTGGTCTGTCCGCCTTAGGCTTGCCCGCCTCCATCGTTCGCGGCGGCGAGGGCCAGCGGCGGGCGAAGGCGAAAAGCGTGCTCGTCATCTACGAGCAGGGCGGCCTTTCGCACCTGGATACCTGGGATCCGAAGCCGGAAGCGCTCGCCGAGCACCGCAGCCCCTTCAAGCCGATCGCCACGAAAGTGCCGGGGATGCAGTTCACCGAGTTGTTTGGGCAAACGGCACGTTTGGCCGACAAGTTTGCGGTCGTCCGCTCGATGCACCACGCGAAGGACGGGGCCCACGCTCACCACACCGGCACGCAGTACGCGCTTTCCGGCGCGCACCCCGGCAGCCCCACGGAGATGCCGGACATTGGCTCAATCGTGGCGCACCTGGCGGGCTCCGAGTGCAAGTGCCTGCCGCCGTACCTGATGGTGCCCGGCAACCACGAGCAGGCGGCCGAAACGCGCAGTGCCTTCCTGCCCGCCTCGACCAAGGCCTTCAAGATCGGTGGCCGCGATGTGTCCGATCCAAAGTGGAAGATCGACGGCTTATTGCCTCGCGCCGAGAACGCCGACCGCCGGCTGGAGGATCGCCGACAGCTTCTGGGCGCCGTCGATCGTTCCTACATCGCCGATCGGCGCCGGACGGTAAACGGCATGAACGGCTACTACGAGAAGGCGTTCGACATGCTGACCAGCAGCAAGGTGTCGGCCGCATTCAACCTGGGGGCGGAGCCGCTGGCCGTGCGCGAAAGGTATGGCAACGGCCACCGCGGCGCCTGTTACCTCGTCGGCCGCAAACTCATCGAGGCCGGCGTTCGCTTCGTGACGGTCGATGTTCGCTGGCCGCGCATGGAGGGCATGCCGGGCGGCACCAACCTCAACTGGGACCATCACGATTTCATCTACGCAAAGGGGACATGCGAGTTGCCGGGAGCTAGTCTGGCCGGCTTCGGACGCTACGGCATCGGCCATTGGTGCATGATGGGCTCGACCGACCAGGCCTTGGCTGCGCTGATTGCCGATCTGGACCAGCGCGGCCTCCTAGCCGAAACCCTGGTTTGCTTCGTCACCGAATTCGGCCGGACACCGAAGTTGAACAAGTTTCAGGGCCGCGACCACTGGACACATGCCTATTCCATCGCCTTTGCCGGCGCCGGCGTGCCCGGTGGGCAGGCGATCGGCCGCAGCGACAAGGTCGGTGGCTACGTCATCGACGACCCGCATACACCGGAAGACTACGCCGCCACGATCTACGAGAAGCTCGGCATCGATCGGACGCAACCCCTCTTCACGGCCAGCAACCGCCCCGTCTACTTTGGCCACGGTGGTAAGCCGATCGCGGCGCTGTTTTCGTAGTACAGCGCAACCAACTTGATCTGTTCGCGCAAAGGAGGTTGGGTAGCCTCGGGGACACGCGCAAGCGGAAGGAATCCAATCCCCCCAGCATGGAGGCTGGTGATGCAGCGCGCCAGGGCCATGTTTTGCTTCCGCGCACAAACGTTCGGATAATCCAACAATGCTCTCAGAAAGTTGGATATATGCAACTCTGTTTTTTCTGGTACAGATGAAGTGCGAAGTGCCAGCGTGCGTACCCGGCATCAGGCCCAAGGAATGCCGCGCGGCGCCGCGACACTCGCCAGAGTTCCGCCGAGCCAGCAGACGGAACTCCGCTGCACGATCCGCCAGCCGCACCCACCCCACTGAATTTGGAGGTGTCCCCATGTTCCGCCTCAACGTCGGTTCCACCAAGAACTACTGCGACGGCCTGAGCCGGCGCAGCTTCCTCCAATTGGGCCTTGCCGGCATGGCCGGCCTGACGCTGCCGGAGGTCCTCC
>JAGVLI010000295.1 GCA_020054355.1 Planctomycetales bacterium
CCCAGCCCAGCCGGACGAAGAACTGCACGCTGGCATGCGCCCAGCCTTCGGGATCGGTCTGGCCGCCCAGCCAGTGCAGCAGCACCCAGCCCAGCAGCAGGAACCCGCCAACGCCGTAGGTCAGGACCATCAGCCAGAGGGCCTTGCCCAGCTGGCGGTTGTAGAACTGGCCAGCGCCCGCGAACAGCGCGGACCAGAGCGCCGCCAGCCAGGGCTGCTTCTCGGTTTCCGGCTCCACCGAACGATCCGGCCGCACCAGGACCTGATAGACCTTATCGACGGCGTCGTGGGCCGACTGGGCCGTCTGCCCGACCCGGGAGTCCTTGACCGAATTGACGAGATCGTGGGGATTCATGGCCGACGGTCCCTTGGGGAAAACCATCCCATTCAGGAAACCAAGCGAGGCTTCATCCCAGGATATAACAGCGAATCGCGGAAATCACGCGCGATGGCGGTCTCGAGCGCACGGCGGGCGCAGTCTATTTGCGCGGCTTGCGGCTGGCGCGCTGAAACCACTTCTTGATCGGCAGCGCGAAGCCCGGCAGCACCTTGCCGCCATCGAGCGTGTCGGCTTCCGTGAGCAGGACCGATTTGCGCGGGCTAGTGTAAACGCGCACCGTGCGCGTCTGCGGATCGACATACCAGACCAGCTTGGCGCCCGAGCGGAAGTAGTCGCGCAGCTTTTGATCCATTTCCGCCGTGGTGTTGTCCGCACTTAGGATCTCGACCGCCAAGTCAGGGCTGAGCGACCAAATCTTCTCGTCTGGCAATTCCTGGTTGGGCATGCTCTTCCAGGCGATAAAGGAAATATCCGGAATACGAATCCGGCCGGGAAACAACCGAAGATAACCCTTGGCATCGAGGACGACGCCCAGGTCATGGGTATCCAGGTAGAGACAGAGGAAATGGGCCAGGATGATGCCGAGATACGATTCAAAGCTGGCCATCGCTTTCTCCACCAGGATGCCATCGATCAGTTCGCAGAGCATTCCCTCGCGGGCGTCAACTTCGATGACATCTTGCTCAGTGGCCTGGCCCGGTGTTGGCTGCAAGCGAATACGGTGCGCGGGCACCCCGCCCAGATAGTTTTGCAGGTCGGCGACCGTGCGGAACCGGACAGGCGAGTTCGTCGATGAGGTGGAAATCGCAGCACTTGACATGGCCGTGGTCCTGGGAAGTTCGGAACGCGCGTGCAATTGCCATTCGGGCCTTCCAGCTTACGCTTACTTTCTCGGCTTGCGGCTGGCGCGCTGAAACCACTGCTTGATCGGCAGCGCGAAGCCTGGCAACACCTTGCCGCCATCGAGCGTGTCGGCTTCCGTCAGCAGGACCGATTTGCGCGGGCTGGTGTAAACGCGCACCGTCCGCGTCCGCGGATCGACGTACCAGACCAACTTGCTGCCGGCCTGGAAATAGTCCTTGAGCTTACGATTCATTTCTTCGTCGGTATTGCCTTCACTCAAGATTTCGACTGCCAGGTCGGGGGCCAAGGTTGGCACCTTCTCAATCGGGAATACCTCCGCCGGCATGCGTTTCCACGAGATGAAGGAAAGATCGGGAATGCGAATTTGGTTCGGAAACAGGCGCAGCATGCCGTCCGCCCCGACGACGATCCCCAGAGCATGGAGCTCCAGATACGATTCGATGAAGTAGCCGAGCACGAGCGCCAGACGCGATTCGTAAAAACCCATGTCTTTTTCGACCAGAGTGCCGTCCACCAGTTCGCAGAGACGCCCGTGATGTTCTTGCAGGTAAATCGCATCCTGTTCCGTTGCTTCCCCTGGACGCGGTGTCAGCCAGACGCGGCGCGCCGGCAGCCCTCCCAGGCGTTCCAGGACATCCGCCATGGTTGCATAACCGGGCGGTGCTTTCCGAGTTGAAGTACCGACGGTTGTCGAAGTCATGGAATCTCGCCATTCGCAGGCCGGGTTGGATTGCCAGTCGTCACTCCCAGGATACGCTATCTGAATCGCACTTGCCAAGACGTACCGCAGCCGGAGATGCAGCCATGAATTCCCACGATAAACGGAAGAGCCTCGTCACCACGGGCGGCGTGGGCCGCGCCCCGAACCGCGCCATGCTCCGCGCCGTCGGCTTCCTCGACGACGACTTTTCCAAGCCGATGATCGGCGTCGCCTCGCTCTACAGCGACATCACTCCCTGCAACGCCCACCTGGACCGCCTGGCCCGCAAGGCCATCGAGGGCGTGCGCGCCGGCGGCGGCGTGCCGCAGATCTTCGGCGCTCCCACCGCCTCGGACGGCATCATGATGGGCCACCAGGGCATGCGCTACAGCCTGGTGTCGCGCGAAGTCATCGCCGACAGCATCGAGGTCGTCTCCGGCGGCATGAACCACGACGGCCTGATCGCCATCGGCGGTTGCGACAAGAACATGCCCGGCTGCCTGATGGCCATGGCCCGGCTGAACATTCCCAGCATCTTCGTCTACGGCGGCAGCATCCTGCCCGGCACCGGCGCGCACGGTGAGGACCTCGACATCGTGTCGATCTTCGAGGCCGTGGGCCAGCACCAGGCCGGCAAGCTCGACGACCAGGGCGTCCACAAGATCGAGTGCGAATCGTGTCCGGGGGCCGGCTCCTGCGGCGGCATGTACACCGCCAATACGATGTCGTCCGCCATCGAGGCGATGGGCATGTCGCTGCCTTACGACGCCAGCAACCCGGCGGTGTCGGCCGCCAAGGAGCGCGAGACCATGCAGGCCGGCGCGGCCCTGGTCAAGCTGATCCAGCAAGGACTCAAACCGCGCGACATCATCAACCGTAAATCGCTGGAGAATGCCTACACGTTCGTCCTGGCGCTGGGCGGCTCGACCAACGCCGTGCTGCACCTGATGGCCATTGCCCGCGAGGCCGAGGTCGAATGGACGCTCCAGGACTTCGACCGCGTCGGCGCCAAGGTGCCGCACTTGGCCGACCTGAAGCCGGCCGGCAAGTACGTGATGCACGACCTCTACAAGGTCGGCGGCACCCCGCCGGTGCTGAGAGCTTTGCTCGAAGCGAAGATGCTGCACGGCGATTGCATCACCGTGACCGGCAAGACGCTGTCGGAGAACTTGAAGGACATCCCCAGCATCTATCAGAACCAGAAACAGACGGTGGTGCTGCCGTTGGACAAGCCCCTGCATTCGTCGGGGCACATCGTCATCCTGCACGGCAACCTGGCTCCCGAAGGCGCGGTGTGCAAGATCGCCGGTCTGAAGTCCACCAAGATCACCGGCCCAGCCAAGGTCTTCGACGGCGAGGAGAAATGCTTCCAAGCCATTGCCGGCCGGCAGATCAAGGCCGGCGATGTGGTGGTGATTCGTGGTGAAGGTCCGGTCGGCGGGCCGGGGATGCGCGAGATGCTGTCGATCACGGGCGCGCTGATGGGGCAAGGGCTGGGCGACAGCGTCGGTCTCGTCACCGATGGCCGTTTCTCCGGCGGCACGCACGGCCTGGTCGTCGGCCACGTCGCCCCGGAAGCCTGGACCGGCGGCACGATCGCCCTGCTGAAGGACGGCGACAGCATTACCATCGACGCCGCCGCCAAGCTGGTGGCCGTGAACCTGAGCGATGCCGACCTGGCCAAGCGCCGCGAAGCCTGGAAGAAGCCGGAACCGCGCGAGAAGCGCGGCGTGCTGGCCAAATATGCGAAGACGGTGCGCTCGGCGTCGGAGGGCGCCGTGACGGGGTGAAAGCCTGGAGCAGCGAGGATGATTCCGTGTCGATGTCACACAAAGCGTATGCTTTCGACTGGTCTGCATTCGAGAAGGATGAGCTTTACCGCATTGTGTTGACCGCGCTTGCGAGCAGCAACCCTTCCGAGATCATTCGGTACATCGACGCGAACTTGGAGTTCATAAGAGATCCATACGAGGGGGATCGGCTATCCGATGATTGGAAGGAATTGCTCGAAAACCATGATGTCCACGAGTTCGCGGATTTCGCATTGACCCGATTCTACGATCCAGCCGAGGATTGCGGTATCTCGGACCAATGGCGAGCTATTGACCAGCGACTACCCGCGATCGATCGGGCGGCACTGCTTGGAACTCGTTTGGGATCAAACGGACAGTACTTCGATCCAGGCCGCCAAGGCAGCTATTTCAAAAGGCCCGATGAAGTCAACGAGTCTTTGAATCGCGTTCAAAAATTGCACTTGCCAGGTCTGGAGGACTATCGCAAACAGTCGCTGAAGCGCTTCAAAGAGCTGTTGGAGGACTGTGTCGAAACCGGCAGAGGGGTCTATGTTACTTTCTAGCGAGGTGCTGCCGAAATAGGCGCAGCGCCTGGGGTAGTTCGACCTATCCATATCGTAAATAGCTGACAGCTAATAGCTATTAGCTGTCAGCTAATCTGGCTTTTTGCCGGGGCGATCACCGGAGCCGGCCTGCGCGAGCGCGGTCTTTCGATTCACCGGGCAAAGCCCGGCCGTAGCAGTCAGTTCGTTTTCTTGGCAAACCCGTGCTTGGTCAGCTTCAGGTCGGCATCCTGGACGATGCCGATGCCGGGGGCGTAGAACTTGAATTCCTTCTCCTTCGCGTTCAGCGGCGTGGTTTCCTCGACTTTCAGGCACTTCTCGAACTTGCCGGCTGGGGTCGTCACGGTTTCATTCAGGCCCACGATCTCGGCCCGATCCATCGCCACTCCGGGGGCAATCTCCTGGTAATGGCGACCTTTCAGCAGAGGCGTGCCCGGCATCATCAGGCCGAAGCGCGCGCCTTTTTCACCCGACAGCCAGGCGCCTTCGTGGCTGACGATCTTGTCGCTCTTGTAGATGTCCACCTCTTCGCCGAAGTAGAACACGCTGTTGGTCCGCTTGCTGATGGCGAAGAAGTTGCGCGAAACCTCCACCAGCTTGCCGTTCTTGGTTTCCCGCTCCTCGACGACCCGGCACTCCACCCCGTCCACCTTCTTCATGTCGTTCAGAACGGTGATCGTCACCTGTTCGCCGCCGCCTTCCAGGACGAGCACGTAGCCCGGCTCCAGGATGAAATACGGGTTGCGCCCGGTGGCTGTCAGGTCGCTCTTTTCCTGGGAGAAGTCGTCGGTCCAGCCGGCCGTGTCGCCGTCCTTCTTGTCCTGTGCGCCGGCGGCTGGCAAGATGGCGAGCATCACGATGCCCAGCAAGGCGCAGGCGCTGCCAGCAAGCGCGAGCGTGCGAAGCCATTTCCGGTTCATGCGAATTTCCTCCGGGCGTTGCAACGGAATAGGTTGGGAATGCGCCGCGAACACTGCCTCGCTCCGCGCCGTGGACCGCACATTCCTTCCTGGACTCCTCAACTATCATGTACCTCGAACCAGGGCAGCTCGGACAAGAAATTCCCATGTTTTCCGGATTGCCGCGCGGACTGGTTCCCCAAGCCTGCCAGCTGCAAACTCGTATCCGCTCCGAACGCCCGAAATGCTACCCTGGCGGTTGCTTCCGGCGGTGGAGGCGGCAGTAACAGGATGTACTTGCCTGGTTCGGGAGACGTACTATGCGTGACTCGCCCGCTGGATCGTTGCCGTTGCCGGAACAGGTCCACCGCTGCTTCTTCCGGGACGACCCGCAAGCCGCTCGCAAACAACTCGAGGAAGCGAACGTCCGTCTCGTGCGGGACATGTACGAAAGCATCCTGCGCGGGGATTTCAATGCCATCGTCGAACGCTTCACCGAGGATGTCGAGTGGGAGGTGATCGGTCCCGCGGAACTGCCGTTCTGCGGCAGCGTGCGCGGCCGGCGGGAGGCCGCCTCGACCTTGCGGCGGAACTTCAGCGGCTATCAACACATTCAGGCTACAGTCCGCGATGTGGTCGCCCAGGGCAATCTGGTCGTGGTGATGTGCCGTGAGACCGTCCTCTTGGAACCCCTGGAGGAGCCGGTCGAGATCGAGTGGGTCCAGGTGTTCACCATCGTCAACGGGCGACTCGCCAAGTTTTGCCAGTTCTTCGACACGTTGACCATGAAGCGCGTGGTGGAGCGGATCGTCGGGTAAGAGTTGGCGGACCGCGCGCCGCGCATGGCGAGCGTCGGGGCGTCGGGGCGTC
>JAGVLI010000141.1 GCA_020054355.1 Planctomycetales bacterium
ACTCGACGGCTCGGCAGGAGCCTCGCCCTCCCGGATTTCGTCTTGGAAGCTGCACGGTTCACGGAGTTGCCGGCGGCTCGATGCGCCGCAGGGCGTCGGCGGCGGCTTGACGACAGGAGCGTTCGCCGTCTTCCTTGACCATGCGGGTCAAAGCCGGCACGGCCGCGCTGGCTTCCGGGCCGAAGCGGCCCAGTGCCACGGCGGCTTCTTCCCGGAGCACGAAAACATAGTCCGTCAGCCGGTCGATCATCAGCGGGATCGAGGCGGGGTCGTTCTCGACCGCCAGCAGGGCCTGATAGCGCAGATTGGCATCTTCCTGGTTCAGGGCGGCTTCCCAGTAGTGACGGGGCAAACCCCGGTGGAATGGCTCTTCCCGCCACCAGCCGACCGCGCGCGCCCGCCAGACCGGCGAAACCACGGGCACGCCGAGGATGCAGATCAGCAGCACGATCAGGGCGCTAATGATGCCCTGCTTCATCCGCGCAGCGCGACGGCTTGGATCGCGCCTCCATTGCGAGTTCGCCCGCCCAGACAGCGGCGTCCCGGTTGTCCTTTGGCGGCTTCCGATATAGGATAGCATGCATCGCTAGGGGTGTCCTGCTTTCCCAGGTCTTGCTCTTCGAGCAAGGGGAAAAGCCGGGCTGAGATCAAACCCTGGGACCTGATCCGGTTCATACCGGCGTGGGAAAGCGAACCGCTCCTCCGGCAGCCACTCGACTTCCCTTCGTCTGCTTACCGGCGTCCCTTCTCCAAGGAGTTGACCACCGCCATGACCCAGCTTGAAGCGGCTCGCCAGGGCCTCATCACGGACGAGATGCGTTACGTCGCCCAGCGGGAGGACCTCGACGCCGAACTGATCCGTGCCGAAGTCGCGCGCGGTCGGATGGTGATTCCCGCCAACACGGTCCACCTGACCAAGCGCCTGGAGCCGATGGCCATTGGCGTGGCGTCGGCGTGCAAGATCAACGCCAACATCGGCAACTCCGCCGTGACCAGTAAAGTAGACGAGGAACTGGAAAAGCTGCACACCGCCGTGCATCTCGGCTCGGACACGGTCATGGACCTGTCCACCGGCGGCGACATCGACCGCATCCGCCAGGCGATCATCGACGCCTCGCCCGTGCCCATCGGCACGGTGCCGGTCTATCAGATGATCCAGAACGTGAAGGACCCGGCCGAGATCACGCCGAGGATGGCCCTCGACATGGTCGAGCATCAGGCCAAGCAGGGCGTGGATTACATGACCATCCATGCGGGCGTGCTGCGCGAATACCTGGGCATGACCAGCCAGCGCATCACCGGCATCGTCAGCCGGGGCGGTTCGCTCATGGGCGGCTGGATGCTGGCCCACAAGCAGCAGAACTTCTGGTACACGCACTTCGATGAGCTGTGCGAGATCATGCGCGCCTACGACGTGACCTTCAGCCTGGGCGACGGCCTGCGGCCCGGCTGCCTGGCCGACGCCAACGACGCCGCCCAGTTCGCCGAATTGAAGACGCTGGGCGAGCTGACCCTGAAAGCCTGGGAGCATGGCTGCCAGGTGATGATCGAGGGGCCGGGGCACATTCCGATGCACCTGGTCAAGATGAACGTCGAGAAGGAACGCGAGCTGTGCCACGATGCGCCCTTCTACGTCCTCGGCCCGCTGGTGACAGACATCGCGCCGGGGTACGATCACATTACCTCGGCCATCGGCGCGGCCCTGGCGGCGGAAGCCGGCGCTGCCATGCTTTGCTACGTCACGCCGAAGGAACACCTGGGCTTGCCGAACAAGGACGATGTGCGCCAGGGCGTGATCGCCTACAAGATCGCCGCCCATGCCGGCGACATCGCCCGTGGGCGCAAGAATGCCCGCGTGCGCGACGACGCCCTGAGCAAGGCGCGCTTCGAGTTCGACTGGAACAAGCAGTTCGAGCTGTCGCTCGATCCGGAAACGGCGCGGGCGATGCACGACGAGACGCTGCCGCAGGAGGTCTTCAAGTCGGCGAAATTTTGCTCGATGTGCGGGCCGAAGTTCTGCTCGATGCGCATCACGCAGGACATCCGCAAGCTGGCGGAGGAACAGGAGCAGCAGGAGCGGCTGGCGGTGGGCGAGGCGCGATAGTCATTTCGATCGAAGGCGAGCGTCGGGGCGTCAGCCCGACGTGTGAGAGTCAAGCACACGTCGGGCTGACGCCCGCCGCTCGCCACCTCCATCATCCGGAGTGCGGGCATGGCGGGCGGGATGGCTGCCGTGTTGGTAATGATGTGCCTGCTGGCGATCAACGCCATCGTCGGCTTGTGGATCGCCGCCTATGCCGCCCATTGCTTCCTCGTGACCGTCGAGCAAACCGCGTCGGGCAGCGACGAGGTCGTCTATCCGGACGAATCCCTGTACGACTGGTGCTGGAAGGTCATCTACCTGGTCTGGCTGACGGCCATCTGGCTAGTGCCGCTCTGGCTGCTACAGCGCAATGGCTACATCGATTGGCCCTTCGTGCCGCTGGCGGTCGGCTTCCTCTGGCTGACCTTTCCCGTCTGCCTGTTCTCCTCGTTCGGCTCGGAATCCATCCTGGTCATCTTTCGCTTCGACGTGCTCTGGCGGCTGCTCCGGCATCCCGTTGCCGTCCTGAGCTTCTATGTGCTCAGCGCGCTGTTGCTGGCGGCAACCACCACGCTGGCGTACTTCACGCTGCTCGGCTGGCGGGAAGTCCAGGACGCCATCAATGCCGGCCGGGCGGCCTGGCTGTCGCCCGTGGTGCAGTGGTGGTCCTGGATTTTCGCGCTGCCCTTGTCG
>JAGVLI010000736.1 GCA_020054355.1 Planctomycetales bacterium
AAAGCCTGACCTACGACCGCCATGGTAGGTCAGGCTTTCCAGCCTGACGAACCGCAGAGTGTCAGGCTGGAAAGCCTGACCTACGACGGCGGGCCGGCTGCTGGATTGCTGTTATTGTGCCAGAACCGGCGGATCGGGTCGAGCGGATAATGGAAAAAGTGGGAAAAAGGGTGCGGCGCGGGGGATTGGGCAGCTGGTTCCGCTTGGCGACAATGCCCACGGCTGGGGAGCCGTGGGCAGCGCGCGGAAATCGCGTTGGGAATAGTGGGCGATGAGGGAATCGAACCCCCAACTCTTCGGTGTAAACAAAGCGTGATAGCCGTTTCACCAATCGCCCGGCAATTACTCGACTGATCGTTTCGCGCGAGCCAGCTCCGCGCGAAACGATCGATCAGCGGCGGGAGTGCCCTTACATCGAATAGGAACTGCCGCAACCGCAGCTGCCCTTGGCGTTCGGGTTGGTGATGCTGAAACCGGTGCGGTTCAGGTCGTCGTGGTAATCGATCTTGGCGCCTTCGAGGTACATCAAGCTGCGCTTGTCCACCACGACCGGCACGCCGTGCATGTCGAAGATCTCGTCCTGCTTCTCGTTCACGTCCTGGTCGAGGTCGAGCTTGTTCTGGAAGCCACTGCAACCGCCGCCGACGACCCGCACGCGCAGGTAGAGCTTCTTCAAGGGCGTCTCGCCGTTGCTTTCGCCGTTGCCATTGCTGGCCGCGCGGGCGGCTTCCGCTTGCTGCGTTTCGGCGATGTGACGCTGGACCGCCGTGGCGGCCTTTTCGGTTAGGATCAGACTCATGAGTTCGTACTCCTCGTTCAGGGGACCGTGGTTCGATGATTATCCGCGGCCGGCTCTCACGGCCGAGCAGTTGATTCCACCTTCATATTATACAGGAGTCAGCCAGTACGGTTTATTGTTCTGGCAAATTCCTGCTCCGGATTCAAGTCCCGCAAGCGGTTGACGGCGCGAATGACTTCCCCGATTGCCCAATCGACCTCTTCTTCCGTGGTGAAGCGTCCCAGCCCAAAACGAATGCTGCCGTGCGCCAGGTCGTCCGGCACGCCCATCGCCCGCAGCACGTAACTTGGCTCGGGATTGGCCGAAGTGCAGGCGGACCCGGAGGAAACGGCCAGGTTTTTCAGGCTGGTCAACAATGCCTCGCCGTGAATGCCCGCAAAGCTGAGATTGAGGTTGCCCGGCAGCCGGTCGGTCGGGTGGCCATTGAGGGAGACGCCTGTCAGGCCGTCCATGATGCCGGCGCGGAGCCTTTCCCGCAAGCGCAATAGACGCTGGGATTCCTCGGCCATTTCTTGCTGGCAGATTTCGCAGGCCTTGCCGAAGCCCACGATCAATGGCACGGGCAAGGTGCCAGCGCGCAGGCCGCGCTCGTGGCCGCCGCCGTCAAACCGCGGTTCCAGCCGGACATGCGGGTTCCGCCGCCGGACGTAGAGCGCGCCGACGCCCTTTGGCCCGTACATCTTGTGCGCCGTCAGGCTGAGCAGGTCGATGCCGCCGGCTTCCACATCGAGCGGCACCTTGCCGACGGCCTGCACCGCATCGGTATGAAACAGTACCCCGCGTTCCTTGCACAGCCGGCCGACGTCGGCAATGGGCTGCAAGGTGCCGACCTCGTTGTTAGCCGCCATGATGCTGACCAGCGCGGTTTGGTCCGTCAGTGCCGCCGCCACCTGATCGGGAGAGACCTGACCGTACTGGTCCACGGGCAAGATCGTCAGTTGAAAGCCTTCGCGCTGCAGGCGCTTCGCCGGATCGAGGACGGCATGATGCTCGGCCGCCGCCGTGACGAGATGGCTGCCTTTCTTCAGCTGCCGTTGCATCCAGGCAGCGCCCTTGAGGGCGAGGTTATCGCTCTCGGTGGCCCCGCTGGTGAAAATGATCTCCCTGGCTTCAGCTCCGATCAACTGGGCCACCTGCTCGCGGGCCTGCTGGACCGCTTCCTCCGCGTCCCGGCCGAACGCATGATGGCGGCTGGCGGCGTTGCCATAGCGCTCGGTGAAGAAGGGCAGCATGGCCTCCAGCACGCGCGGATCGGTCCGCGTGGTGGCGTTGTTGTCCAGGTAAATCGGTAACGACGGCATCGCTGTCTTGCGGTTCAGGGGATGGGTTCGACGCACATGGGCAGGGCCAGGGACTGCGGCTGCGGCGGGCCGGCGGCAAACAACTCCGCCAGCGTGACCGTGCGCAGCAGGTCGCGGATCCGCCGATGCACCTCGGCGATCGGGTCACGCACCGGACACACGCCCATCAGGTTGCAGCCACACTCCTCCGGAGTCTTGCTGCATTCCGCGAGGTGGAAGGGATCGTCGAGCGCGTCCATCAGTTCGGCCAGGCTGATGTCGGAAGTCGGCCGTTCCAGCGCGTAGCCGCCGTTGACGCCGCGATGGCTGGTGACGAAGCCGCGATGGCAAATCTCTTTCAGGATATTGGCGACGAACGACCGGCTCAGGCCGTAATGGTCCGCGATGGCCCGCGCGCAGGCACCTTCCGACTGGGCATGCAGATGCGCCAGGATCAGCAAGGCGTAATCGACCTTGCGGCTCATCAAGGACACGCGCCACCGCCTTTCGGCCTTGGGCAAATCGCACTCAGGAAACGCCGACCATTTACTTCGCGATTTTGAGGTAAGCTGCGGGTGCCATGCTTTGGCGGCGACCGCCAGCAAACCTCATGGCATCGGTGTCACCGCCAAAGCATGAGACAGCCGGCATCATCATGCTTTGGCAGTGGTCCAGACGGCACCTGGCCCCTGGCGGTCGCCGCCCAAGCATGGCAGCCGACACGCTCGTACTGTAATCGCTAGCTGCCGCCATGTTCAGGTGCAGAGCGTGGTGCGGCGGGGGCGATTGTGTCCAATGAGGAGACGAACCTCGTTAACTCGGCAACCCACAATTCACGACTTCGATTGACGCGACGGAAATATAACTCCATCGGAGAGCCACGGACATTACATCCGTAGCTTGCTTCCAGTGAGATGTCTTCCCCCATAGCCCCGAATCCGTCGAAGTCAATCAAAAGGGTGGGACCCGCATTGTGACGCCGAATCCACCATGTGGCCGCGCCCTTTACATTGTCATCACCGCGCAATTTTTCGGTTATCTGCCATCCGCGACGGTTCAGAGCCTCACGGAACTGGCTGAGGTGCGATCGGGACATCAGTCGCTCCTCCGTCAAGCCGCCGAAACGCTTCTTTGAAGCGTCGCGAACCAACCGTTATTTCAACGCATCCGCGACTTGCTTGGCCGTCACGTTCGCGTCGATGACCACGGTCTTGTTGTCCTTGACCTTGATGCTGATCGCCTTGACGAACTCGGCCAGCGGCGCCAGCTTTGGATAGTTCACGAACGTCTTGAAAATCAATTCGGTGCTGTCGTTCAGGTCTTCTTGCAGCGATTTGACGACGTCCTTGGCGACGTTGGCGCCCTTGACGGCGATCAGCACTTCACCGGCAATGCCGTCCGCGATCTGGATGCTGCCGTTGATGGCGTCCAGCCCATCCTGGCTGATCGGCCGTTTGACGCCCTTTTCGACGACTTTGCCGCCCACCTTCGTGACGTCCGCGTCCAGGCCGAAGGCGGCGCTGCCAGTGATGGCGATGCCGATGCTCTTCTTGCCGTCGAGCTTGGTGATCGCCGGGGCGATGTCCTTGAGCTGGAAGCCCGGTTTCCGCTTGCCGGCGGCCTTCTCCAGTGCCTCGATGATTGGCTCGGGCCGGGACGAGACGGCGATGGTGGTCGCATCCACCAGGCCGACGAACAGGGGCTGGCCCACATCTACCTCGTAAAGCTGGACGGCCCCGGTCTTCTGCGTCTTCACCGCAATGCTGCTCTTTTCCTTGGCTAACTGCTCGGCGGTGGCGCGGAACTTGGGCAAGTCGAACCGGCCCTTGAGCAGGAAGAAGAAGCCGCCCGAACTGCCGTAAACCGTCTTGCCTTCCACGGTCCCTTTCGTGAGGCGATACAGGCTTTCGCCGTTGGCGATGACGATCTGGTCGATGTCCTTGAGCGGATCGAAATTCAGGCTCTTGAAAGTCTTCTGCACGTCCTCGTTCGACTTCAGCCAGTCCTGGAGCGGTCCCTGGTAGTGCGTCTTGACCAGCGGCGACGCCAGGATTTGCTGCACATTGACGATGATGACGGCATCGGTGTCGTTGGGCAGGTACTTGTCCGGCACGGCGGCCCGCACGGGAAGGACCGACAACAGACCGACGAGCAGCACTCCAATGAGCAAGCGGCGAGACGAGGACATGGGTGGGCACCTCCGGACTGCATTGTGGGGAAGAATGCCAACAGGATAACCGCTGGAGTTGACTGGATGATACAGAAAAAGCCCACGGGCTGCTGCCCCGCGGGCTTCGGTCAAGATGGGTTTTCCTTCGCCAGCAGCTGTTTCACCAGCTCCAGGGCCTGCTCGCGCGTCTGGATGGCGCCGTCCAGCTGGGCCTCGCGGACCGCGTCCAGCAGTTTCTTGAACAGGGGACCGGGTTTCAGGTCCAGTTCCTTGCGCAAGTCATCGCCGGTGAGCAAAGGCTCCGGATTGAGCACGTCCCTGGACCATTCCCGCAGCAAGCCTTCGCAGAACTCGACGTGGTCGATGCTCCGGCCGCTGGCCAGGGCGTCCGCGCGATGCAGGGCCAGCAATTGGCCAATGCCCGGATGATCCAGGATGGTCTTGAGCTTGCTGGGCTTCATGTTGCGGGCGTCGCACAGGAACTGGTGCTTTTCCACCAGCCATTCGATCCGCTCGCGCTCGGCGTTGGACAGCTTCAGGCGCAGGCACAGCTCCTCGGCCATCCGCTTGCCGATGTGCTCGTGGTAGTGGAAGGTCCAGCGATCCGGACCTCGGCCGACGCAGCGCGGCTTGCCCACGTCGTGCAGCAGCGTGGCGAAGGCCAGCGGAAACGATGCTTCCGGGCCGAGCAGTTCCAGCACCTTCATCACATGGTCCCAGAGGTCGCCGGTCGGGGCGCTGGGCGGCCCTTGGGGCAAGCCTTTCATGGGCACCAGTTCCGGCAACAGCGGCGGCACCAAGCCCACGTCGAACAGCAGGTTGAGACCGGCTGCCCGGCGCGGATGCACCAGCAGTTGCCGCAGTTCGTCGGCGATTCGTTCGGCGCTGACCGCGTGAATCTGGGGAGCCATCGCCTGCATGGCAGCGCGGGTCGCCGGCTCGATGCTCAGATCGAAGCGCGTCGCCAGACGCACGCCGCGCAGCAACCGGAGTTTATCCTCGCTGAAACGGGCCGGAGCGTCGCCGATGGCGCGCAGCACTCGCCGCTGCAAGTCTTCCTGGCCGCCGACGTAGTCGATCAGGCGATTCTCCAGCGGATCGAAGAACATGCCGTTGATGGTGAAGTCGCGGCGCTGGGCGTCTTCCTCGGCGGTGGAGAAGACCACGGCATCGGGCCGGCGACCGTCGCTGTAGACGCCATCGTTGCGGAAGGTGGCGACTTCCGCTTCGAGATACCCACCGTCCTGGCGTGGGCCGATCACCTTGATGACGCCGAAGCTCATGCCGACGGCCACCGTGTGCCGGAACAGGCTGCGCACCTCTTCCGGCCGGGCGTTGCTGGCAACGTCGTAGTCCTTGGGAATCAGGCCCAGCAGTTCATCGCGGACGCAGCCGCCGGCCCAGAGTGCCTGGTAGCCGACGTCGCGCAGGCGGCGAACCACGGTGATGGCGAATTCGCGCTCAGTCACGGCGGTGTTGAGATCGAAATGGAGAGTTATTCTTCTTCGTCCTTGATTTCATCGGTGCTGATCGGCGGCGCCTCGGACTGCAAGGCATCCTCGCCCTTGACCCAGATGGCCAGCAAGTTCCTGCCGTACTTCCGCAGGTCCCACTCGTGACCTTCCAGGAGTTTGTCGAAGCTAGGGCCTGGCTCGCCTTGGAGCACCAGCACGGAGCCATCGGCGATCTTGTTTTCCAGGCCGGTGACCAGCGACTGCATGGCTTCGAGTCGGTTTTCGTAGTCCTCGAACGGCGGACTGACGAAGACATTGATCGCCACCTTGGGCGGCCGCCAGCGGTCGATCCAGCGATAGACGTCCGCGCGCAGCAACCGGCCCCGGTCGGCGACGCGGAAGTCCCGCAAGTAGCGCTCGATGGCATCGGCCAGGCGCGGATCGCGCTCGACGAAGACCGCCTCGCTGGCCCCCCGGCTGATGGCTTCCAGGCCAATGGCCCCGGTGCCGGCGAATACGTCGAAAAACGCGCGCGCGGGCACCGCATGGCCGAGAATGCTGAACAGCGCTTCCCGGACCTTCTGCGGCGTCGGCCGCAGGTCCTCGTGAACGTCGCAGTTCAGCTTTCGGCCGCGCAACGAGCCGGCCACGATTCGCAATTGCACGCGCATCGACGCGGTTTCCTCGAACTCGATCAATGTCAGACAGACAGGGAACTCGGCCGCCGGGTTCGGCGGAACCGGGAAAGGCCAGTCGAGTGCCGACTCCTATTGTCGCGTTCCGGGGGGAATTGGCAATAACGGCAGGCAACAGCGGATCGGAAGTGCGACCGTAGCCTCGGCCGATCAAGTCAAAAGTTCAACCGGCACGTCAGTAAACCTGCCCAGCTGTGCATCGTTCGTCAAGAACAATCCACAACCTTGCTCGACCGCGACCGCCAGATGTAGGGCGTCGAGCGGTTTGAAGTGATGGGTCGCGCGAATGCGCGCTGCCCGTTCGAAAGCGCCACCAACCACTGGCAATACTCGAATGGCTGGATCGGCGAAGAAGGCGGCGTACGCGACCTGGGCTGCAACGTCGCCGAGGATGAACGGCCCAACGAGGCATTCCAACCGATGGATGTCACTGACGACGATCATCTCTCCTGCTGCTTGCAACGTCGTAATGCGCGTCAGCGCTTTCGCACCCCAAACCGGGTCCGCTTCGACGAGGTAGATGACAATGTTCGCATCCAGATAAACAGTCATTCCGCCGGCTCCTGCGGCTGGCGGGCCTGCCGACATGCCTCCTGGAGTCGCATTGCCTCTTGAATCTCCTGCTCCATTTCCTCACGCATGGCATGCCGTTGCGCGGCAGTTGTTTGCGCGGCGTCAGCCGTTTGCATTCCGGCTTGTCGGGCAGCCTGTATCGCCTGCATTCTTTCCAGAAAGCCCTCACCAACCCGAGGCTTGGTCCCAACCGGCTGGACGGTCACCTGTACACGACCCGCCGGCAGGCTTACCTTTTCGTCGAGTTGTAGGGTGCCGTCCGCGGTGAGGGTTCCTTGAAGTACAACGAGAGTGCTCATGGTTAATCCTCTTGATGGCCGAGCGACATGGACGTCTATCCCCGGCTTGCCAGCCGTCCCCAGCGCAGTTTCGCCGATCGCGCCCGCGGATTCTCCATCCGTTCCTTCTCGTCCGGACGCAGCGGGTCGGGGCTGATCTCGGAGTACACGCCGGCTCGTTGGCCGTCGCGGAAGGCGGCTTTGACCCGGCGATCCTCGCCGCTGTGAAAGCTGATGATGGCCGCCACGGCGCCCGGCTTCAACGAGTACGGCAAGATGCGCAGCAGCTGTTCCAGCACGGCCAGTTCGCGGTTCACCAGCAAGCGCAGCGCTTGAAAGGTGCGGGCGGCGGGGTGCAGGTTCCATTTGCCTTGCGCCGGGTGCAGCTGCCAGGACTTGAGGTCGGCGCCGGCGGCGTCGCTGATGATCCGCGCCAGGTCGTTGGTGCGCTCGATGGGATGTTGCTGCCGGGCCTTCACCAGGGCGGCGGCGA
>JAGVLI010000145.1 GCA_020054355.1 Planctomycetales bacterium
TCGGCCGGTGGGGACTGAAAGGCAACCTGGAAAAGAACTCGGAGCGCTTGCTGTCCGCCGGCGCCGACAAGTTCGGCACGACCCTGGCCGAGACCCGCGACCAGATCCTGAGCCTGCTGCCGCAGCTGCCGCAGTCCCAGTCGGAGCCGGCGGCCGCGCTGGTCGAGGAACTTGAGCCGGAGCCGGCAACCGTATCGTGAATGCCAACGGCGATCCGCTGGGGGGCAGGCTTTCGGCCTGACATTCCGCGGTTCGTCAGGCTGAAAGGCTGAGCCACGGCCGGTCGGCCATTCGTATCCGCAAAACGGGAGAATCGCTGGTGTCAGCCCCGTTCACGGGGCTTGCCGCGCAGCGGTGTAGGCCCGCCGTTTACGGCGGGTACGGCAGCGATACGGAATATCGGCAGCCCCGTTCACGGGGCTTCTCGCGGTCTGGCTTTAGCCCTTGAAAGGTCCACCCGCCGTAAACGACGGGCCTACACCGCTGCGCGGCAAGCCCCGTGAACGGGGCTACAGTTTGGCACTCCAACCGGACCTGCGCGGATACCAATGGCCGCACAGCCTTGGCACACTTGTTGCACTTCAAACCCAGACAGCAACGACCATCTTCCGCCACCTTCACACCCCATGTCGGGGAAAGCGGCGCGGAAGTTCTCATCCGAGGAGAAGGAAATCATGGCAGCCACGATCAACCCGAGCACGACCAACGATCTTGGCCGGCTCGGACAGGAAATGAAGGACAAAGCTCAGGACGCCGCTTCCACACTCGGCCAGAAGGCGGAGGACGCCACGGCCGCGGTCGGTTGCGGGATGCAGTCGCTGGCCGGCGTCATCCGCGAAAAGGCTCCGGACAGCGGCGTGCTGGGCAATGCCTCCACGGCAGTGGCCCGGTCGCTGGACCAGGGCGGCCGCTACCTCAAGGATGAGGGCTTACAGGGCATCGGTGACGATCTGACGAACCTGGTACGCCGCAATCCCATCCCGGCCCTGTTGCTGGGCATCGGCGTCGGCTACCTTCTGGCGCGCGCGACCCGGAGATAATCATGGCGAACAACTTGCAGACGGATGCCGAGCCCAAGGTCAGCACCCTGGTGAGCGGCATTCTCGATGACCTTCAGGCCCTCATCAAGCAGCAGCTGGCCCTGTTTCAGCACGAAATCCACGACGATTTCCAGAAATCCAAGGAGGCTGCGGTCTCCTTGGTCGTTGGCTTCGGCATTGCCTTGCTGGCCTGTCTGATGCTGTCGCACATGCTGGTGCATCTCTTGCACTGGGCGGTTCCCGATTTGCCCTTGTGGGGCGCGTTCGGCATCGTCGGCGGACTCTTGGCCCTGGGAGGCGTCGGGCTGTTCCTGGCGGGTTGGCTCAAGTTCCGCTCGTTCAATCCCTTGCCCGATGAATCCGCTCAAGCCATGAAGGAGAATGTCGAATGGATAGTAAACCGGAAATAATCCGCCAGCAGATGGAAGAAACGCGGACCGCCCTGACCCAGAAGCTGGAAACCTTGGAAGACAAAGTCGTCTCGACCGTGCAGGAGGCGACGTCCGCCGTCACGGACACCGTGGACAACGTCAAGGATGCCGTGAATGAAACGGTGACCAGCGTCAAGGACACCGTGCAGGACACCGTGGCCTCGGTGCGCGACACCTTCGACATCGAGCGTCAGGTGCAGCGCCGACCCTGGCTGATGTTCGGCGGCTCGGTGGTGCTTGGCTATGTCGCGGGCCGTTTGCTGCTCCGCGGCACGACCCAGCGCCGCGCTGGCCCGCAAGCGCGCCTCGACCGGATCGTCGGCAGTCAAGCGCCGGCGATGAATGGCAGTCATGCGGCTGCCCCGCTCGCGCAAACGTCTACCCAGTCGGAAGCGGTGAATGAACCCGGCTTGTTCAGCACGCTCGTCGAACAGTTCCAACCGGAGATCGCCAAGCTCAAGGGCATGGCCATCGGCACGGCCTTGGGCGCGGTGCGCGACCTCGTGACGCACGCGGTCCCCGATCAGATGAAGGACCAGGTGACGGAGATGGTGGACAACGTCACCGTGAAGCTGGGAGGCCAGCCAGTTCGAGGGCCAGTGCTCGATACGCAGGCCCTTTTCACCAAGGCGGAGTGCGGTACAGGGTGCGATACCGGCCGCGACGCGATGGGCAGGCCAAGGGCCACCGCGTTTCGGTAAGTGCCGCGAAGCGCCGTTTTCGATGGCGTCGGGTCGCCGCGAAAGCCCGCCGTACTCCGAGTACAGCGGGCTTTTTCGCCGTCTGGCTTTCGGCATCGGTTTTGCGGAATAGCAACCAGCAGTGCCGTGATCCATCGATCGCCCCGGCAACATGGGAGTAAACCAATGCCAATTCTCAGCAATCCTTCCTGGTCGAGTCGCCTGGCGGTGGGGTACATCACGGGCGGCACCCTGATCGACGTCTGGTGCTTGATCTGGTATTCCTGGCTGAAGGCGCATCCGCCGGCAAGCGATGCCAGCTACTACTGGTGCATGGGCTTGGCCCTGACCGGCCTGACCTTGGTGGTCATCGGCTTCGCGCTGGGACGCATCGGCCGCTCCGCCCGCGAAGCGGAGTTGCCGCCGAAGGAAGCAACCCCGGAGGCAGTCGTGGCCGACAAGCCCTTGGATGGGCA
>JAGVLI010000362.1 GCA_020054355.1 Planctomycetales bacterium
AGCGCTGCTCGGCCGCCAGGAGGGCCACCCGCTCGCGGTTGGCCTCGACCTGAGCCTGGAGGAGGTCCGGCTCGTTGCCCTGGCCGACATTGACCAGCTCCTTCGTGGTCTTCACCGCGGCATCGGCGTTCTTGACCAGCTCGCGGTGGTTCTCGATCAGCCGCTGGGCCGCCAGGACCTCGTAAAAGGCGATGTGGATGCCGTTGACGACGCGCAGCTGCTGGGCCGTCGCCTGGATATCGGCGGCGACGGCTTCTTGCTCGTACTTGGCACGGCTCAGGCGCAGCTTGCGCGCCGTGACGATCTCCTGCCGGATGAAACCGCCCTGAAACTCACCGGGGCTGGGCCTACCCGTGGGGCCTGGGACGCCGATCAGCTCCGCCTGGTAGCCGATGGTCGGGTTGGGGTACAGCCCGGCTTGAAGAGCTTTGGCGCGCGAGATATCAACGTTGGCGGCAGCTTGGGCGAGCGTGGGATTGCGTTCCAGCGCCATTCGCTCCAGGTCTCCCAGCGTCAATGGTGCTGCCACTTGCTCGGGTGGAGCTTGGTGTCCGCGAACGGGCGGGGGCTCAGCCGGCTGGGCCGATGACGCATAGACGAGCCCAACCGCCAGACAGGCCAGCAGTCGCGCGCATCCGGAGCGGGGATTCCACATTCGTGTATCTCCTATCGGGTTTTCTACGTGGAACGTGCCCGCCAGCACCTTCTCCTTTCTCATGTATCGGTTCCAGTCGGCCCGACTGGTCGGCCGTTGGAGCTTTTTTCTTCTGTAGTTGCCTTCCACTGCACCAAATTGGCCGGGCTTCAGGGCGTTCCCGGTTCTTCCAATCCCGCGGCTCGCAGGGAATGTGCCGTTCGCAGTAAGCCCAGCGAAGTCCGCCCAAGAACCAAGGGAGAACGAACGTGAAGGTGCCCACAATTTCTGAACAGGGCTGCGTGTTCCTTGCGGTGGTCATTCTGGCTAGTTTCGCCCTGAACTGGCTTTGGGAGATGCTGCAAATGCCTACCTGCGTCGAAACGGCGGAGCGTTCGTAGTGGGAGACGGCGGCCACCAGTACTATTTGCACTTTCGGAGAGGTGGGCTTGACCCCGGCGATTTACGGCGTGGGTGCCCTGGCGGCCGGCCAGCTCCGCTGGGGCCTGTCCGGAACATGGAACGTCTACGCGGCCGCCTCCGTTCTTGGTGCGAGTACGGCGGCAGCGGTCGAGTGGAGGGCCCTGGGTTCGGGAACTTGGTCCTACAACGACCGTATGCCGATCGTGCCTGTGCTCGGCGTGGGATTGTGGCCGTTCATACAGCTTCCTCTGCTCGTGCCTGCTGCCTTGGGGATCGCCTGGGCCTGTGCCAGAGGTGCCGTGAAGACTGCAACCACGGGCGACCAATCCAAGCCCGAAACCAGGAGCTGATCTGGTTTGCCCTGGTCATTTTCCAGGGGTTACAATCCGTTCCAGGAACCTTCGCGAAACCATTTTCGATCCGTGGCTCGTGCTGCGTGGGGGTGCCAAGATGTCATCGCCAACAGAAGATCTCCGCCAGATCGTCGCTCGGTACAAAAGCGATCCGGAATCGGTCTACAATACTTGGTTCGTGGAGAGCCCCGCCCGGCTCAAGGCATTCCGGGCGATCCGGCGCGGCGTGATCGAAATGGTGAGTGCCATCCGCGCCGGCACTTTCGGCAACGACTTCAAGGGCTCTCCGCTGGAAACGGTCCTGGAAAGCATCACGGAACAGAAGCAGGTATTCGAGGGGGCGGCGCACCCGTTCTACTGGAAGCCGAAGCTGCGCATCCCCGACATCTACGAGAACGAGGAAAACAAACGGGCCTTCGGGCAGTTCCTGGACAACTGCCTGAACCAGCCGGCCGAGGACCGCCTGATCCGGGAGGTGCTCGAACTTGACCGCCGGCAGATCAAGGGGCTCGGTCCCGCGGTGGCGAACATCTTGTACTTCCTGCACCCCACGCTCTTGCCGCCGTTCAACACGGCCATGGTGCGCGGCTTCAACGCCCTTTTCCAGGACAACAAAAAACTGGGTTCCTGGTCCGCTTACCTGCAGATGCGGTCCGTCATCCTGGCCACAAACGCCGCTCTGGACCCGCCGCTGTCCAAAGACCTGGGGGCTTTCGCCGGTCTGCTGTTCGACATCGGCGTCGGCAAGATCGTGATCGACGCAAACTGGACCGACGCCCTGGAGCGCGAGCGCAAGCAGATCGAGACCACCGCCCGCAAACGGCACGGGCAGGTGCTACATGATCAGCAGGAGGAAAACGAGCACCTCAAACAGCAATATTTGCTGACGACAATCGGCCGGGCGCTAGGCTATCGGGTGCATGTGGCGGCCAACGACCGTAGCAAAACCTATGAAGGGCAGTGCCTTTCGGCCCTGACCGTGCAGTCCCTGCCGAATCTGCGCTTACCCGAGGAGGTGGCTTCGACAGTCGCCCTGATCGACGTCCTTTGGCTCGGGAAGGAAAACGATGACGTGGTATGCGCCTTCGAGGTCGAGAAAAGCACGTCCATCTATTCCGGCATCCTCCGGCTGGTCGATCTGGCGAAGTCGCTGCACCGGCTCGAGCTGCATTTCTTCTTGGTGGCCCCCGATGCGCGGGAGAAGGAAATTCTCGCTCAGTTGCGGCGACCGGCCTTCGCCGACCTGGACGCGATGGAGCTGCGCTACTTGCTCTTCAGCGAGTTGTGCGAGCACTGCGCCGGGCTGTGCAAGCTCGGCGACGATTTCCGCGTCCTGCTCAAGTTGGCGCGGGGCAAGGCTGGGAACCAATGAACTGGCCAATTCAGGAACCCACGAAGGGACGCGCCGCCAGCAAGCACGCCGAGTTTTGTCTGATACTCTCCCCGAGCGCTGGGCGAGCTTGGAGGATGCCTTTCTTTTCAAAAAGAGTGAGTGTTTCAAATAGGGCCGCATGTAGCAATATGTAGTTAATTCCCCACAATTGCCCGCAATTCCCAGGAATCCGCCGCAATCCGGTTCTCGTAATTTTATGCTGATATGAGCGGAATTTCTCGCATGATTCTGCTGGAGTCGCGGTGTTACTAATCCTTATCGTCGGCAAGTATTAGTACGATGTTTGGTACACTCGGTTTTTCCGCACATTCGGCTTTATTTTCGCGGAATATTGGCAATAACGCGAGCACGCCGGCAAGTATGAATGTCGTGATTTTGTGCAGTTGACTCGACCGAATGGTGCTCATGGCAGAGGCCCTCGTGGTAGGCAGGACTTCGTGAAACGCCCGCGGTCGCCCTCGGCAAGACTGCCGGCATTGTACTCGACTTTCGCGGCGATCGTCCCAAGACTCAAGAATAAGAACCCCCGAAGCGACGGCGGCGCTCGAAAGGTCTGGCCTGGCACTGGCAGCAGACCGACACGTGGTACTACACGCCGCCCGGCACCGAGCAACGCG
>JAGVLI010000350.1 GCA_020054355.1 Planctomycetales bacterium
ATGGTGGCCGGCTGCTCCTTGGCCGCGCGCACGAACCGGTCGATGCACGGCGGACAGCAAAACTCGTAGCGGTTGCCGCCCACCACCCAGGAGCATTCGACGCTGGCCTTGGCGCGCGTGATCGGGCAGACCTTGTCGCCCGGCTGCGGCTTCAGGTCATGGTTCGGCCTGAAGCCGGCAAACCGATCTTCCGCCGTCCGTTGGCCGTTCGCTGCGATGTCGGCCTCGCCATACTTGCCTGCTGCGGTCAGGAAGAGCTTCTTGTCGTGGTCGTCCGTCGTGCGGACCCGTTCGGCGGGCAAGCCGAACTCGACCGGAAACTGCGACGGCCCAAAGGCCACTGATGCAATCGCGACCGTCAAGGGGTCTCCTCGATTCTTTTTCGGTACCTTGGCCAGGAAGCGTGAAGTCTTGCCTGGCCTGTCGTCCGCCTGGGGAAATGGCAGGAATTCCAGAACGCCGGACTCCTGCCCGTTCACTTTCAGCTTCACCTGGGGTATCTGCAGGTCCACTTCGACGACTTTCTTGGCGTCCTCGCCCAGGGTGTAGAGCAGCAGGTAGCCGCCCGCTTCCCGGAGCAATTCCAGGTGGTAATGCTCATCCTCCCGGCCAACGGCGATAACCAGTCCGCCGTGTGGCGGCGGTTCGTGATCGTGCACGTCACCATGTCGCCGGATGAGGCTGGCGACATGAACCCCGACCAGGAACAGGATTACCCCAGCGGGCAGTGCCAGCACCGCCAGCAGCTTGCGGGTGGTGTTGGCTTGCGATTTCGGTGGAGGAAAATTGGTGCGTCGTCGCTTGCTCATGGTCCCTCCTGGCTGCGTCGCGTCAACAGCCGGGAAGAAGAGGCAGGCACCAGGACGGGGCGGGTCGCCAGTTTTGGCCCGGGTGCCTCCTCCTGATCCGTCTCACTGCTTGACGTATTTTTCCGGAGGCAGAATCTCCGCCGGGCTTTCCTTGGCCGCCTTGACGAACTCATCGATGCAGGGCGGGCAGCAAAACTCGTAGGGCTTGCCGGCGACGACCCAGGTAAACTTGGGATTGGCCTTGGTCATGGTGATTGGGCAGATCTTATCGCCCGGCTTCGGCTTCATGTCGTGCTTGGCCATGATGCCTTTGAACTTCTCCGAGGCGGTTGTACTCCCGTTCGCCTTGATGTCTCCTTCCGTGTAGATGCCGCCGGGGCTGAGGTAGAGGGCTTTTTCTTCCTCGCCGCTGACGCCGGGCGGCATGCCCGAGTCCGCATGGGCCTCGGCGGCCGACTTGAAACCGAGCCGAAACCGCTCGCCCGCGATGGCAATGCTCGGAATAGTCACTTCCACTGCCTTGCCGACGATGTCGTCGGGCAGCCGGCCAACGAACTGAGATGTCATCCCCTGCTTGTCACCGGGCTGCGGCTCCGGCTTGAGCATGACTGAGGAAGACTCGGTGCCGCCTTCCAGTCTGACGTAGGCAGTCAGCGTCTGCGCCTCGACTTCCTGCACCTTGGCTTCATCCTTGCCCAGTGTGTACAGGCGGAGCGTGCCGCCCTTCTCGAAGACAGCCTCGGCGTGATAGCTGTCGCGGCCGATCTCAACGATGATGCCGCCGTGGGCGCCGGGCTTGTGACCGTGCTCATCGTCTTTCTTGACTTCCGCAGCCTTGGAATCCTTGCCCTTGCCCGGGGCGGCGGCTTGCGGCGGGTTACTGTTCGAGGCGTTGCAGCCGGTGTAGAGCATTGCCGACGCCAGGGCGAGTGGGATGGCGAGCCAAACGTACTTGCGGAACATGGTCACTGTCCTCCGTTAAGGAAACGATTCCGGTAACCGGCAACGGTTTGCCAGACCGCTGAAGGCGTGCAGGCGCGCAACCAGCGACATCCTTGTGCGGGTCGAAACGCTGCAAACGAGGGATTCGGCGCCTACTTGCAACTGCGCAAGCTCGTTGGCACGCAAGCAGGCATCAAGAGAGAGCTAGCAGAGATACGACTGCAAGGTATGGAGAATCTCCCGGCCGGTGAGATGAGGAAAGGCCGAGGATTCCTGGGATTGATAAAAACCAATCGCGCTGGCTGAGCAAACTCCCAGATCGAGATGGATCCGGCGGACCAGCACCTGAAGCAGCGACTCGCCCCGTTCCAGCTGGCGGATGATTTCCTGGCTGGCGGCATCGACGTGTACGGCCACCGGCCGGTTTTCTTGGCACGGGCAAGGCTTGGTTGGGCCTGGTGTATTCTTGGAGGGAACTCGCTGTGCGTCGGTTTGCTGGTTCGCATTGCCGTGATGGCAGCAATGGCCATGATGGCAAACTGACGCTTCCGGTCCGGATCGCAGCATGGCGGCGATGCGCGCGGCGTTGCAGCAGCAGAGCAAGGGCCCTGCCAGCGTCGCTAGCACCAGGTACGAGATCACTGCCAACCGAAGCATGAAGTTGCCGCCACGATTCTCGGTCCCGCCATCGAATACCCGATGGCGCTATGTTGCATTCGCTTTCATCGACTACCGCAAAGCGAAGAATGAATCAATCCCAGTGAATGGGCCGGGCGCTCTGGGCGGGAAGGGCTTCCTGGCGATACTGCACGCGGCCCGCAATGGGACTTCCGAGCCGCGCACGCCGTAAGCGCCAGGCCGCCCCGCTTACGGCGTGCGCGGCTGGCGGATGTCTCGATGAAGGGCTCATTCCGGGCCGCGTGCGAGATTACGTCGCTTCTATTGCAGGCGCGCGGCCGTCCGTGCGTCAATCGGCAGCGACCGACCTGCCCATGTTCCGTCGGGTTGTACGAGCCGCGCCGAATTCTCGGCAGATGGCGCGCGTCCTTGCCGATATTGTTTACAGCGCTATCCGATCGATCGCCGGTCCCGCTGTCGAACCCAAGTTGCTCGCGGGGATCGTGCATGCATTGCCGTGGCGTCATGCCGACGGCGACACGAACTACCTCTGTTCCGGCGGTACCATGAACCGGAAGAACTTCCTCAGCCCATTGTTGATCGTATGCGGCTGGGCCGCGAGCCTCCTCGCGCAGCAGCCGCAGCAGACTACCCCAGATCGTCAACCTGCCCAGCTCC
>JAGVLI010000198.1 GCA_020054355.1 Planctomycetales bacterium
CCATCGGAAATCTCATGATTCCGATGGTTCATGGTCCGCACAGCGGACCCTACAGTGTGGCAGCTTCGCCAAGCCGAACTTCACTTCTGCACCACCGGCAGCGTCGAAATCTTCTCGCCCAGCACTTTCTCGAACACATACTGATAAACCCGCTCGACCTTGATGCCCGGCGAACTGTAGAGCAGCAGGTGCATCCGCGCCAGGTTGCCGCCCGCGTCCTTGCCGTGACCGTGGCCATGCCCGCCGCGCTGCACGGCGAAACTGTCGAAGCTCGATTGCATCCGCAGGTTCAGGTTCGTGGACCACGCGCGGTACAGGTCGTAGACCGGGATGCCATGCTCCTGGGTCAGCCGGTCGGCGTGGGCCCGCAGCAAGGCATTCTGATAAGCCCGACCATCGCCGTTGGCATGGAACATGGCCAGCTTGCGGGTTTCCACGGCCCAGCGGGCTTCCTTCAGGAAAGTATCCGCGTTCACCGGGCCGGCGATGGCGTGCAACACGGTGCCGTCGGACAGGCAGAAGTAGCTGGCGACGTTGCCGCCCTGCTTGTTGCCGTTGGCCACGGTGAAGGTGCCGACCTTGACAAAAGTCGCGACAAAGTGCTCGTTGACGTAGGAGCCGACTTGCGTATTGGCCAGGGCGTTCACACGGAGCGCCTCGGCGTTGTTTCAGGTAAAGCCCGAGTCTTCAAAGTTGCCGGAGATGTTCAGCACCAGCATCAGCTTTTTCCGTTCCTTCGCTTCCTCGCCGGCAACCTTGGTGTTTTCGACGAAATGAATGCTGGTGCCGTAGGTGTCCTGCTTCGGCCCGCTATCCGGCTCCTTGCAGGCCGCGCAGTCGGCGGCGGGCTTTACGACCACCGCTGGCGGCTTCGCCATAACTGGCGCTGGCGGTTCGACGACGATCGCAACCTCGGCCGCCGGCGGTTCGACAACAATCGTAGCCATGGCCGCTTGCGGCTTCGCCAGCACGGGCGCTGGCGGTTCGGCGGCTATCACCACTGGCGTTTCAACCGCTTGCGGCTTCGCCACCACCGACAGTTCAGCCGCTGGCGGCTTCGCAGCCACCAAAACCGGCTGCGCTTCCGTTGGCCGCACCGGATTCATCGCCTGCAACGTCAGGGCGACGATCAGGCCGGCGCAGCTCACGCTGATGAAGGACGGGACCACGACGCGAATCGCCGAACGGATCGGCCGGCGCTTGCGGGGCGCAGCCGGCGCCGTGAATTGAAAGGGTGCTTCTTCGATTGGCTTATTGGGTTCGATCGGGGATCGCGCCGGGGCAGCCGGTTCATCGACCGCCAGCCAGTAGGGCGGCTCCTGGAACGGCTTGCTCACCACCACCGTACTCGAGCGCCGGCGCTTCGGCTTGCGGGGCAGGGCGTCGGGCAGGATATTGACCGTCACTGTCTTGGGGCCGACGGGCTGAGCATCCGGTTCGCCCGTCTTGGGGTCGGTCCACCAGGGGTCCATGACTCGTCTCCTTGGGATCGTCCGCCGCGTTGCGCGGCAGGCACCACTTCCGCCCTTGCACGGAGAACGAGTAAAATGAAAATCCTTGCGCGGCTCCGGAAAGGACGCTTAATCCGCCCGCTGGAGAAATCCTGCACATGCCTCCCGAAGAAACCCTCGCCAGCGGGCAACTGCCGCTCTGGCTGAAAATCGCCTATACGGCGTTCCTGGTCGTGCTGGTCCCTTTCTACTGGCACCAGTACACGCCGCTCAATTTTCTCTGGTTCTGCGACGTGGCCTTGCTGCTCACCCTGCCGGCCTTGTGGCTGGAAAACAAGTTCCTGGCCAGCATGCAGGCGGTGGCGATTACCATACCGCAATTGCTCTGGATCATCGATTTCCTGGGCCGGCTCATCGCCGGCACCTCGATCGTTGGCATGACGGATTATATGTTCGATGACAAGAACCCGCTGTTCACGCGCGGCCTGTCGCTGTTTCACGGCTGGCTGCCGCTCCTGCTGCTCTGGATGGTCTGGAAGCTCGGTTACGACCCGCGCGCCTTCGGGGCGCAAGTCCTGCTCGGCTGGCTGGTGCTGCTGCTCTCGTACTTCCTGACCACATCGCCCACTGGCCCGGCGGGCAACGTCAACAAGGTGTTCGGCCCCGGCGAAACCGAACCGCAAACCTGGATGGACCCCCGCCTTTGGCTGGCCACCCTGATGGCTTTCTACCCGCTCTGCTTCTATTTGCCGACCCACCTGCTGGCCCGCTGGCTGGCCCCGCGCTGAAGGTCGGCCACAAGGCGGAACTTTTCCGTGGCGAAGCGTATCAAACAGATAGAAACTATAGCGCAGGCGGCACGGAAACCTTTGGCGCGAGCCGCGCACGAAGTAAGCGGCACACGTTGAGACCTTTGGAGAGAGCCGCGCACGAAGTAAGCGGCACACGTTGAGACCTTTGGCGCGAGCCGCGCACGAAGTAAGCGGCCGGCCGTCCCGCTTACTTCGTGCGCGGCTCGGAAATCTAATTTCGGGCCGCTTCCGCTTTTATCCGGAGATCATCCGCAATGTACCGCTGCCGTTTCCTGCTCGTCGCCGTCCTGCTGTTCCTGCCGTCGCTGGCGCGGGCCGACGCCTTCGACCTGTACATCAACCCCCTCCTGGAAAAGATCAAGCCCGACGTCGAGGGCGTCAAGGAACTCAAACGGTTGACGCCGGAGAACATCCTGGACAACAGCCGGGTCCTGCCCGACAGCACTTCCGCCCTGGTGGTCGTGCAGACCAACGACGGCCGGATGTGCAAGCTGCTGGTCCAGGCGGCGCGGAAGCGCCTGAACGACGAGAACAAGTCGCTGGTCAACATCCTGCTCATCGAAAAGTACGTCACTTACAAGGCATCCACCGAGCGGGCCGTCCAAGCCACCGGCCAGAACGTGATGCTCTTCGACGGTTTCCTGTTCAGCCTCGACCTGGGCCAGGTGGTGCCGAGCAACCTCGCGCCGGACCTGCGCTTCGTCGCCAAGGAAAGCAAGGACAAGGAAGAGATTTACCTGGAGCCGGTGGGCGGCGCGAAACTGTTCCTGCTGACCAAGCCGCTGCCGGAAGCCGCCCCGAAGAAGACCGCGAAGTTCGTCATCGGCGAGGTCTTCGAGCCGAAATACTTCACCGGCAAGTTCAAGCTCTACGACGACGGCCGGCGCTCCGGCACGCTGACGCTGGAAGTCGATGAGGAAGGCGCGGTCTCCGGCCACTACTTCTCCGACAAGGACGGCGAGCGCTACAAGGTGGTGGGCAAGACGGGCACCATCAAGCATTCGATCCAGTTCAGCGTGAAGCTGCCGCGCACCGAGCAGACCTTCCAGGGCTGGCTGTTCACCGGCACCGGCCTGGCCATCACCGGCTGGTCGAAAATGCAGGACCGCGAAGCGGGCTTCTACGCCCTGCGGGTGGAAGACGAATAGCGTTGGTCTCGCGAAACCGCAAGCGGCTGCCCCCTCGCTTGCGGTTTAGCACGCGCAAACTCTGGCCCGTCAAAACAACCGCGATCCCTCGAAAATTTGCAGCACCCTGGCATTGCGGATGACCTGATCCGACCATTCGCGCTTCGGATCGTTCAGCGCCTCCGTTTGCTCGACGATGGCGGTGATCCATTTGCGCGTGTTGCCCTCATCCACCTTGAAGGCGATACCCTTGAGGTGGCCGGGCGGTTCGTCCATCAGCAGCAAATCCTTGCGGCTCAGGCCGAAGTGATCCAGCAATTCACCGACCGGCCGGCCGGCCAGATGTTCCATGACGAGGCGCTCCTTACCAGAATGGACTGATAGCTGACAGCTATCAGCTGACAGCTATTAGATCAGTTTGGCACATCGCCAGTGCGTTTCGGCCTGGGACCGAGCATCAATGCCGGAAGTGCCGCACGCCGGTCAGCACCATCGCCAGGCCGTGCTCGTCGCAGGCTTCGATGGAATCCTTGTCGCGCATTGAGCCGCCCGGCTGGATGATCGCCGTCACCCCCGCCGCCGCCGCCAGGTCGATGTTGTCGCGGAAGGGGAAGAAGGCGTCCGACGCCAGCACCGAACCCTTGCTCTTATCCCCCGCCTTGCGCGTCGCCATGTGGACCGAATCGACCCGGCTCATCTGCCCCGCGCCCACGCCGGTCACCTTGCCGCCCTGCGCCAGCACGATGGCGTTGCTCTTGACGTGCTTGCACACCAGCCAGGCGAACTTGAGGTCGGCCAGCTGCTCATCCGTCGGCTGCTTCTTGGTGACGATTTGCAGCTTGGCGAAGTCGTCGCCGCCCAGGTCGCGGGTCTGCACCAGGAACCCGCCGTCCACCCGGCGCACGTCCAGCGTATGCGCCCGCTTGTCGTCGCCGGCCATCGACCCGGTGCGCAGCAGGCGGATGTTCTTCTTCCAGCTCGGCCGGGTCGTCAGGATTTCAAAGGCTTCATCGCTGAACTCAGGCGCGATGATGCACTCGAAGAAGCGGTTCGGCTCCGTCATGGCCGTCGCCGTGTCGGCTTCGATGTCGCGGTTGCAAGCAACGATGCCGCCGTAAGCGCTGAGCGGGTCGGCTTCCAGGGCATCCTTGAAAGCCAGTTCCAGGTCGAGGCCGACCGCCGCCCCGCACGGATTGTTGTGCTTGATGATGACGCAGGCCGGCTGGGTGAACTCGCGCACCAGGTTGCAGGCGCTGTCGAGGTCGAGCAGATTGTTGAACGAAAGCTCCTTGCCGTGCAGCGGCTCGGCCGTGGAGATGCCGGGAAACTGCCAGGCCGGATCGACGTAGAACGCCGCCTGCTGGTGCGGGTTCTCGCCATAACGCAGCGCCATGCGCCGTTCCATGTAGAGGCTCAGGTTGCTCGGCAGCTCCCCGCCATGATGGTGCAGCCCCGAGCCGCCCAGCCAGCGGCCCACCAGCGCGCCGTGGTCTTCCTTTTCCAGCTGATGCACGAAGTAGGCGGTCACGGCACTGTCGTAGGCCGCCGTCAGACTGTAAGCGTCGGCGGCCAGCTGGTGACGGGTATCGAGCGTCAGCGCTCCGTCGTTGTCCTTGAGTTCCTGAACGATCGCCCGGTACTGGTCCGGATCGGTGACGACGGCCACGTCCTTGTAATTCTTGGCAGCCGCCCGGATCAACGTCGGCCCGCCGATGTCGATGTTCTCGATGATCTCCTCGTGCGTGCTGCCCTGCCGGGCCACGGTCGCCCGGAACGGATAGAGGTTGCACACCACCATGTCGATCTGCTTGATATCGTGTTCTTTCAGCGTGGCCTGGTGCTGCGCGTTGTCGCGCAGGGCCAGGATGCCGCCGTGGACGCGGGGATGCAGCGTCTTGACCCGGCCGCTCAACATTTCGGGGAAGCCGGTGACTTCGGAAATATCGAGGGCTTTGAGGCCGGCATCCTGCAGCGCCTTCCGGGTATGCCCGGTGGAAATCAGCTCCGCGCCGCAGCTGTCGAGCACGCGGGCCAGATCGACGACGCCGGTCTTATCGCTGACGCTGATCAAGACGCGGCGGACAGGACGGAGGCTCATGTACGGCGAGTCCTTTTGAGGGGTTCAGATGAATGGTCGCTAAATCGTTGTTGGCGAGCGGTGGGTGTCAGCCCACTGTTCGGCGGCGCACCCTCCGGCCCTGCGTTATGGCGCGCCGTCGCTGGGGGGGCGAATGCGCACGCGGCCAGCCTCCACCGTGATCATGGCTCCCCGGATCAACTCATCCCCATATTGCGTCAATACCTGCTGGCTAACCGCGCCCTGCTGCTGCGCGCGGATGTTGACGAGGCGCACAATCCCGCAGTGCGGCAAGCCTCGTCGGATCGCCAGTTCGCCAAAGTCCTTGTCGAGTGTGATGAGGACACGCTGTTCCCGGTGTGCCTGCGCCAGGATGTCTTCGTCACCTGGGTCCTGGGGCAGCTCACCTGTCCATAGCACGTCATGGCCAGATGCTTGAAGCTCAGCCTTGGCACCACCCCAAACGCAGGTATCGAGCAACAGCTTCATGCGGCCGACTCGATTTTGAGAGGCTCGATCCGTTCGTGACCGACCATCCGACGAGCATAGACCAGGCACGCCTGGATGTCTTCTTTTTCCAGCCAGGGGTAGCCCTGCAACAGCAGTTCCGGCGTATCGCCGGCAGCGAGCATACCCAGGACATGTTCGACGGCTAGCCGGCGGCCGCGTATGATGGGCTTGCCGCCGAAGATGTTCGGATTGACCGTGATGCGGTCGAGAAGTTTCTGTTCGTCCATCGCTCATCCTCTGCTGATAAGAACGGGTCGGTCGCGGAAAAAATCTGCTCGCAGCGCCTCGTCGCGTACTTCTTGCCAGGCGTTCAGCTCATCGTCGCTTTCCGTGCGCAAGTACGACTCCAGGGCATCGCGCACCAGTTCCTCGACACTCTGCTGGCGAAGTCGGGCGCGCTCGGCCAACGCTTGCTCTAGTTCGGTTGGTATGGGGACAGTCACGATCGCTCCCCGAGCAAAATGAACCATTGCCGATTTCGACGATCTTAACACATCGGCCCCACCTGAACCACACGTCCTCGGCAACGGGCCTGAAGTCCGCCGGGCAGGTCCAGGGCCGATTGTGCCGTGCCTACCAGTTCTGCCAGCCGTTCCCAGGCGGCGAAATTCATCGCCGCTTGCGGCCAGTTTTCGCGCAGCCAGGCCAGGCGAAATGCTTCCCGAACGACGTGTCGCGGCGCTTGCGCCAGGCGCTGCCGGTCGAAGATCAGCAGCGGGCCCGCGCGCGGCAACTCGGCTGCCATCAGTAAATCCCGAGCAGCGCTGGCCACGATCCGGGCCGCCTCGTCCGCTTGCTCGGCCAGCTGCGTCAGCAGCCGGGCAATCGCCGGGTTGTACTCGCGGGCCAGCAACGGCAGCAGTTCGTGGCGAATGCGATTGCGCGTCAGGTCGAGATTTTGATTCGAGCTGTCCAGGCGATAGGGCTGCTTCAGTTCATCGAGGTAGGCCAGCAC
>JAGVLI010000936.1 GCA_020054355.1 Planctomycetales bacterium
CCGAGCACAGCCGCCGGGCCGGCATCCTGGCGGCGCGCCTCGCCGCACTCGGGCTCCCGGTGGTTTACCCGGGCCTGCCGGCCCATCCCGATCATGCATTGCTCATGCGCCTGGCGAATCCGGATTTCGGTCACGGCGGTGTACTGACGCTGGATCTGGGCACACGCGAGCACGCCTTCGAATTCATGAACCGCCTGCAGAACGAGCATCGCTTCGGCCTGATGGCAGTGAGCCTGGGCTTCAGCGAGACACTGATGTCCTGCTCGGCGGCATCGACCAGCAGCGAGATGCCGGAAGACGAGCTCGAGAAGGCCGGCATCAGGCCCGGCCTCGTGCGGTTGTCGATCGGTTACACGGGAACGCTGGAGCAGCGCTGGCTGCAATTGCAGGCCGTTCTGCAGGACATGGGATTGATCGGTCGAGGCGACTGAAGGAAGTTTCCAGATGGTGGCTGTGACCGAATTGAGGGCTGTTCCATGACAGAACTGATCGAGCGGGTCTCAACGCGAATGCGCAGTTCGCAGATGCTGCGGCTACTGACGGTCGGTGCCCTCGTGTTGTTGTTGCAGATCCCGATCGCCATGATCGGCGGCCAGGTTTCCGAGCGCGAGAGGCGCGGCATCGAGGCGATCGAGGAAGTCTCTTCGAAGTGGGGCAATGAGCAGGTCATCAGCGGGCCGGCGCTGGTCGTGCCCTTTACCTACCGCTGGACCGAGGCTAACCGCGATGGGCTCCCGATCGTGCGCACGGAGCCGCGCTTCGCTTATTTCCTGCCGGACAGCCTGGCGGTCCGCGGCACGGTCAACACGGAAATCCGCAAGCGCGGCATCTTCTCGGTACCGGTCTACAAGGTCGACCTGACGCTGTCCGGCCGGTTTTCGCGACCGGATTTTTCGAACCTGGCGCTGGAGCCGGCGGCCATCGCCTGGGACCGGGCGCACCTCGTCGTCGGCATATCGGATACACGCGCGATCCAGCAGGAGACGGCCGTCAGCTGGAACGGCGCGCCGGTCACGTTCGTCCCCGGCACTGGCGGATTTACGGATGCCGGCAGCGGCATCCAGGCCGTCGTCGGAATCGACGGAACCGCGGGAGCCTTCGGCTTCTCGCTGCCGCTCGCACTCAATGGCAGCCGCGGTGCCTACTTCACGCCGTTTGGCCAGAACACGGTCGTCGAGCTCGAGTCCAATTACCCGCATCCGAGTTTTCAGGGAAACTGGCTGCCGAATGACCGCAGCGTCTCGAATGAAGGATTCGAGGCGCGCTGGTCGATCCCTTTCCTGGGCCGCAGTTTTCCGCAGGCCTGGACCAGCGTGGACGACATGGAAGCTGAAATCGGCAATTCCCGATTCGGCGTCGACTTCCTGAATCCGGTCGATCACTACCGCATGGCGGAACGCAGCGTGAAGTACGCGAGCCTCTTCATCCTGCTGACGTTTGCGACGCTCTGGCTGTTTGAGGTGCGGGCGGGCGTGCGCGTTCACCCGATCCATTTCCTGATGCTGGGCGGCGCGCTGTGTCTCTTCTATCTTCTACTGCTGTCACTATCCGAGCACATGGCCTTCGTGCTGGCGTACGTGCTCGCGAGTGTTTCCGTCGTCGGCATGGTTGCGGCCTACGGTGTCGTCGTGCTGAAGGGAGTATCGAGGGCAATAGCCGTCGGCCTGGGCGTTGCCGTCCTGTACGGCTACCTGTTCGTCCTGCTCGTCAACGAGGATTACGCGCTGCTGATGGGCTCCATCGGACTGTTCCTGATCCTCGCGCTGATCATGTATGTGACTCGGCGCGTCGACTGGTACGGCGCCGCGACCAGACCCACGGAATGATTGCTTCGCAGCGAATCGAATCAGCAGTGGGGTAGGGGGCTTACGATGAAAGGCAGTTGCCTCTGCGGCGCCATCGGCTTCGAGATCGACGGCCCCTATCCGAAGCTGTACCAGTGCCATTGCTCGCTGTGCCGCAAGCAGGGCGGATCCGTGTCCAATACCGGCCTCATCGTCGCGGCGAACAAGTTCCGCTGGCTCAGTGGCGAGTCGATGATCAGCACCTGGACCCGGGAGACAGGCTTTCGTTCGTATTTCTGTTCGCGCTGCGGCGCGCCGCTGCCAAATCCGCTGCGCGACACGGGCACCATCTGGGTGCCGAGCGGACTGATCGACGGCGATGAGCCGCTGGAGATCGGCGCGCAGCTGTATATTGGCTCGAAAGCGCCCTGGGACCGGCTGCCTCCCGGCGGGCTGCAGTTCGAAACCGCGCCGGCCCTGACCGAGTTGATTGCTTTACTGCATTCAAGGAGTACTCGATGAACGCATTGGCATCCGAGCTCGCGGGCCTGCCGCAATCGCTGCACCGCGGCGAGAATGAGCTCCCGTTCGTGCCTTATCAGGAAGGCGTCCTCTTCCAGCTCCTGCAGGTCAATACCGAGGCCGGCCTGTGGGTCATCCGGGTCCGGTTCGAGCCCGGCGTGACCATCCAGCGGCACCGGCACACGGGCGAGGTCTTCGCATTCACGATCAGAGGCTCCTGGCGCTACCTGGAGTATCCGGACATCAATGTCGCGGGTTCCTACCTGTACGAGCCGGCGGGCGCCATCCACACGCTGCATGTGCCCGCGACCAACCAGGAAGTCACGGACGCGTGCTTCGTGATCCGCGGCGCGAATCTCAATCTCGATGCGAACGGGAACGTGGAAGCCATCATCGATGCGGCAACGGTTCTCGAGATCTATCGCGGGCAATGCAGGGCGCTGGGACTGGCGGCGCCGAGGGTCATCGGCGCGTAGGCAGGATCGGGGTCGGGGGTGCTTTAGTCAGCTAACTCACTGGCCCAGGCCGGGATATCTCGTAGTTCGCATAATGTATATTATGGTAAATAACAC
>JAGVLI010000837.1 GCA_020054355.1 Planctomycetales bacterium
ATCTTTTGCCGCCCGGCGCGCTGGTCGATCCGCTCTTCCTGCAACGCGAAGGGCCAGCGGCCGCGCTCGCGAAGCAGCCTGGCTGCTTCGGCCTGGGCGTCGAGGATGGGACCGCCTCGATCGTGAAAGGCCGACGCCTGACGGTGATGGGGAACGGCACCGCTGCGATCTACCAGGCGGCCGGCGCGAATCGGCCGGCGAGCCAACGCACCCTGAAAGCGGGCGAAGTCGCCGACCTCGTCGCCCTGAGCCGCATTGCGATTTCCCGGACGCAGGAGCCATTTCCGCCCGCGAAACCGCAAGCCGTCAGCGTCCCCAAGGGCGCGCTCATCATCGGGGGCGGCGGCGGCATGGGCCTCGACGTCTGGAAGCGCTTCATCGAACTCGCGGGCGGCGCGGACTCGCCGATCGTCGTGATTCCCACCGCCCTGGAGGACCCGGTGCCGGACGAACCGGGCGAAGCGAGAGCATTGAAGAAGGCCGGGGCCAAGAACGTGAAAGTGCTGCATACCCGCAGCCGGGCCGAGGCCAACCGGCCGGAGTTCGCGGCCCCGCTGAAGGAAGCCAAGGGCGTCTGGTTCAGCGGCGGCCGGCAGTGGCGCTTCGTCGATGCCTACGAAGGCACGCTGACCGAGAAGGGCTTTCACGACGTGCTGGCGCGCGGCGGGGTGATCGGCGGCTCGTCGGCGGGGGCCTCGATCCAGACCGAGTACATGCCGCGCGGCGACCCGCTGGGCAACCTGAACATCATCGCGGACGGCTACGAGCGGGGCTTCGGCTTCCTCAAGGGCGCTGCCGTCGATCAGCACTTCTTCGCCCGCAAACGCGAAAAAGACATGACGGAGCTGATGCGCGCTTATCCGCAGCTGCTGGGCATCGGCATCGACGAAAGCACGACCATCATCGTCCAGGGCACCGTCCTGGAAGTGGTCGGTAAGAGCAAGGTCGCGGTTTACGACCGCAAGAAGCCGGTCAAGGACGGCGAGAAGGACTACGAGGAACTGCCGGCCGGCACGCGCTATGACCTGGAGAAGCGGGTGCGGCTGGGGCAATAATCGATGCTTCTCCATCTCCGTCGAATCCCTGGAGTTTCCTGAATTTGCACCTGGAACAAGTGGTAGAATCAGTAAAACCAAGATGCCGCGCACCATGCACCCAGGAGCCGGAATCATGACCGAATTCCTGGAGACACCCAACCAGTCGCGGAGCGTCCAAGTAGCGTCGATCACCCTCCAATTGGTCGGCGGTCTCATTCTGCTCGCTGCCGCCTGGCAGTCCTTGTACTTATTGATCGAACTCGGCCAACGAGCGACCGCGGAAACTCTCTGGCTACGGATCGCTGCGGCATTGCCGTTCCTGGCGCTGTGCCTCGTCGGTGGTGGAACCTTGGTTCGCAGGAACTGGACCGGCTGCTGGCCGATCTACGCGGCCGGCTGGCTGTCGCTATTCCGCTGGCCTGTTCCCGCCGTATTGTCGTTCCACGGCTGGCACCTGCAGCCCTTGGGAATTCGACTGCCGACCTCGCTCTGCCCTTCCGGGTTGCAACTCATCAACGGGGCGGTGTTGCTGTTGCTTGTGGTTCTGCACCGCCGGCTGGCGTGTTCCCAGTCGCCAGACCAGCGGGGAAGAATTCGCTTCCCCTGGCGCTTCGGGCTGGTGTTGACCGGCATCTTGAGTATTCTTACCTGCAAATTCTTGCTGACCCGACACTTTGAAACCGCCGCGGCCGCCATTCTGGAACAAGGCATCCAGGCATTCGAGGCGGGCCAGCCTGAAACAGCTGTCCAGCACTGGGACCGGATCGTCGCGGACTATCCGGATACCCGGAGTTGGGGCATGGCGCTTTACAACAAGAGCCATGTGTTGCGCCAACAGCGACGCTGGCGAGAGGCGATTGCGCTGCTGGATCAACTGCTCGCCAGCGAGCTGCGCGACACCGATCCCAGCCCCAACTTGATGAGGCCCTATCAAAACTACCATCATGAGGCTTGTCTGGCCTTAGTTGACTGCCACGAACAGCTGCACGACTATCCCACTGCCCTCCGTCATGCTTGTTTGGCGCGGGATACTTATCCTCTTCAAACCTGGTGCGGCACATGCGCCATGAGTTCACGGCAATATCTCCAACAGATCATCGCGCGCCTGGAACAGAAAATCGCCGGGACATATATTGCCACGACCGATGGCGCCGCTGGGCGCCGTCCTCGACCTTCGGAAGAGTGACCGCTGCTTCGATATCCGTTCACTTAGCGAGCCTCGAAACGGCTGCAATCAGGCGATGTTACCCAAGGGATCCAACTTGCCAGCCTACGAAAACGAGTACCTCTGGGACGCCGGCAACATTCAGCGGTTCAATACTCTGGTGAAGACGCTTCCAGCGGTAGTGACCCGCGGCGCAGCCGTCATTGCGGGCGGCCGGCCCCACTACAAAACCCAGCCCCCGATTCACTGCCCCAAGTGTGGGGCGCAGCTTGTCCAGGGCACGGCCATGCTAAATTTCAGGCACGCTCCGGAACCCACAAGGTTCCAACCGGTGAAAGCATGGGTATGCTCTTGTGGGGAGTCCTACGTGCCTGGAGAAATCGCGCGTCAAGCTCATCGGACTGCCTTCCAGCAGCAATCAGGGAGCGGCTGCTGATAACCGACATGTCGCCCCTGAAGTTTGGTTAGTCAGCGCAGGAGGAATCCGAGCGATTGTCGCGGATTGAAAACACGCGGAGATGCCGGACGGGGACAGGATGGCTGACGAGATTCCGGACCAAATCAGGCAATTCATCGCCGAGCACTTCAACTCGGTGGAACAACTGGAGGCACTGCTCCTGCTTCGCGCCGATCCGGGGCGGGACTGGGACGCCGTCCAGCTGAGCCAGGCGCTTTACACCCAGCCGGTGGCGGCGGCCATGCGCCTGGCCGACCTGAAGGCCCGCGGGTTCCTGACGGTCGCCGAGAGTTCGCCCCCCCGCTATCGCTACCAGCCTGCCAATCCCGACCTTGGCAGCCGGATCGATCTCCTGGCGGAAGTCTATCGGGAACGCCGGGTCACGGTGATTACCTTGATTTATTCTCGGCCGATCGATCCGGCCCAGGCGTTCGCCGACGCATTCCGGCTGCGGAAGGAGAGTTAGCGTGTCGGAAGCGGTCTATATTCTCTGCGCCCTCACCAGCCTGGTCTGCGCCGTGCTGCTCGTCCGCGCCTACCGGCGGAACGGCGTCCCGCTGTTATTCTGGAGCGCCCTCTGCTTCCTCGCCCTGTCCCTGGAGAATGTCGTCCTGTTTCTGGACGTTTTCATCTTTCCGGAGGTGAACCTCACCGTACCGCGCCGCCTGGTCGCGCTGGGCGGCTTGTCGTTGCTGCTGTACGGTCTCATCTGGAAAACCAAGTAAGGAGCGGACGCACGGCGATGGAACAGCTGATCCTGGGCGCCACCGCGACGGCCTTCGCCGTCGCCGGACTTTTCTTTCTCCGCTTCTGGAGGGATACCGGCGACCGGCTGTTCCTGCTGTTCGCGCTGTCCTTCGGGCTGATGAGCTTCGGCCGCTGCGGCCTGGCACTGACCCAGGAATTCACCGACGCCCGCAACTACTGGTATGTCCTGCGCCTCTTTTCCTTCAGCCTGATCCTGATCGCCATCGTGGACAAGAACCGTGCGCGCGACCCGAAACCCTGACTCTGCCTGGGAGGCCGTTCCATGCGCCGACTCGTCAGCTCCTGCTTCATCTGGCTGTTCGTCCCGGCCTGCGCGGCCGCGCAGGCCGCACCCGAACTCAAGGTGCGCGCCGACTTCCCCAACGGCTCGGCGCGGGTCGAGAGCATCGACCAGCAGTCGCGGACCATCACCATCCAGCCCCATCCGCAACCGGAGCGCGGCTGGGTCTGCTGGTGGTACTTCAAGGTCGAAGGCGTGCAGCCGGGCGAGACGCTGACCGTGCAGGTCGTCGGCAGCGGCTTTACCATTCCGGACCGCGCCGCGTACAGCGACGACGACAAAGCCTGGAAGCAGACCGAACCCGGCGAGAAGCGGAAGGACCGCATCACCTTCAAGCAGAAGGCGGCCGGCAAGGAAGCCTGGTTCGCCTGGGGACCGCCGTTCGCGCTGAAGCAGGCCAACGAGCTGATCCAGCGCTGGGTCAAGGACAGCCCGCATGCGTCCGCGTTCGAGCTGTGCAAGAGCAAGGACGGCCGGGCGGTGCCGGGCTTGAAGGTGCAGCAGGCCGGCGTCAAGGACGAGGAACGGCTCGGCATCTGGGTCCACGCCCGGCAGCACGCCTGGGAGTGCGGTTCCAGCTGGGTCTGCCAGGGCTTCGTCGAATGGCTGCTGTCGAACGATGCCTCGGCCGAAGCGCTGCGCAAGAAGGCGACCGTCTGGATCGTGCCAATTATGGACGTTGACAGCGTGGAGCGCGGCGCCGGCGGCAAGAACCAGAAGCCGCACGACCACAACCGCGACTGGAGCGACAAGCCGATCTATCCGGAGGTGCAGGCGGCCATCAAGCATATCGCGGCAGCGGACAAGGCGGGGCGCTTCGACCTGTTCGTGGACCTGCACAATCCCGGACCGGGCGAGAAGCAGCCGTTCTTCTTCATCCCGCCGGCGGAACTGCTGTCGGTCAACGGCCGGCGCAACCTCGACAGCTTCCTGCAAGCCTGCCGGACCGAGATGCGCGGTCCCCTGAAGCTGCAGGACAAGCCGAAGGAATCGGGCGAGAACTATGACGCGAACTGGCGCCGGATCAGCAAGAATTTCGTGCGGGCCAACAGCCGGGACCATGTCGTCGCGGTCTGCCTGGAGACGGCCTGGAACACGCCGCACAGCACGACGGAAGGGTATCAGGGCGTGGGGAAGGAATTGGGGCGAGCGATGGAGCGGTACTTCCGGGAGGCAACACGCGGGAAGTGACGCGGACGACTATTCCTGGGACGCCAGGTCCGGCACGAGCGGCAGCTGGCCATGCACGCCGACCAGCAGGAAGGCGTGGCGGATTTCGGGGCGCGGGTTCCGCA
>JAGVLI010000224.1 GCA_020054355.1 Planctomycetales bacterium
CCGGCCGGGCGGCGCTGCCGGGAAATGACGCCGGGTTCCCAGGCCCGGCGCCGCGATCGCGCGGCGCGGTTTCTCCAAGCATTCTCTTGTCTGGTTGACACCGAAACAAGTAACGGACCTCACCGCGTAATCGGCGGAAGCACGAACGAGCAGGTCCGTCCTTCCGGTGGGAAGCCTTCCCTGGAGCAGCAGGGCGGGCAGTCGTGCCGATGAACGGCCCCGGACAGCCCGACGGCTCCCACGATGTCGAACTCAAATCATCGGCACCGCCTTTCACGGAACCTCGGATGTCCTGGCGCGCCGGCCGCGAATTGCGGATGTCGCGATCATCCTGCTTCCACGGAGCGCACCCCTGACACCAGATTATGTCACATCGGGCACTCGCTGCCAGTGAACAGATTTTCTCAAGGGCGAGACCGGTCCGCTGATTGGTTGGGCCTGCGGGTTATGCCGGCCGGAGTGGTCCGGCGCAGCTGCACCATCACCAGTCGGCAGCGGTGGGGTTTCACTTTGAACCGCGCCGCTTGCGGCTTCAAACCGCGCCGCTGGCGGCTTCGCAGGCATTCCTGGAGTGACTCCCCATGATCCGCCACATTCTGTTGATACTGTGCGTCGCTGTTCAGCTATTCTCGTCGTCAAAGGCAGCTGCCGCCGAACCGGAACGCTGGAATATCATCTCCATCGTCACCGACGATCAGGCCCGCTGGGCCTTGGGCTGTTACGGCAACCGCGAGTGCAAGACCCCGCACATGGACCGCCTGGCCCGCGAAGGCGCCCTGTTTCGCAACGCCTTCACGGCTACCCCAGTCTGCTCGCCGAGCCGGGCGTCGTTCTTGACCGGACTCTACGGCACCCAGGTCGGCATCACCGACTGGATCGCGCCGAACGAATCGGCGGCTGGAGTAGGGCTGCCGGCGTCGGCCGTCACCTGGCCAGCGGTTTTGCAGAAACACGGCTACACCACGGCCCTGATCGGCAAATGGCACCTCGGCGGCAAGCCGGAATTCCATCCGACTCAACGCGGCTTGCAGCACTTCATGGGCTTCATTGGCGGGGGCGTTTCGCCGATGAATCCGCTCCTGGAAGTCAAGGGCAAGGAGGAAAAGCTCCAGGGCGACAGCAGCGACTTGCTGACCGACGACGCCCTGCGCTTCGTCGAAGCCAACAAGAGTAATGCGTTCGCCCTGCTGCTCCACTTCCGGGCGCCCCACGCGCCCTATGCCCCGGTGGCGGAGCAAGATTCGGCTCCGTTCAAGGCCCTCGACCCCACGGTGCCGAAAGGACCGGGACTCGAACCGGCCCACCTCAAGAAGCTGACCCGCGAATACTACGCCAGCATCCATTCCGTGGACCGCAACCTGGGCCGGCTGCTGGCCAAGCTCGACGACCTGAAGCTGACCTGCAAGACCATCGTGCTCTTCACCAGCGATCACGGCTACAACATCGGCCAGCACGGCATCCTGCACAAGGGCAACGGCGTCTGGATCGCGGGTGGCGTCAACGGGCCGAAACGGCCAAACATGTTCGAGGAATCGATCCAGGTGCCGTTGCTGATCCGCTGGCCCGGCACGGTCAAGCCAGGCACCGAGATCGCCGAGCCGGTCTCGAACATCGATACGTTCGCCTCGGTGCTGGGCATGCTGAAGGTGCCGGCCCCGGCTAATTACCAGCAGGAAGGCAAGGACTTCTCACCGCTGCTCCGAGGCGAAAAGGCAGCGAACTGGCGGGACGCGATCTTCGGCCAGTACGACTTGCACAACAGCGGCCTGGCCTACATGCGGATGATCCGCACGGCCGACTGGAAGCTGGTCCGCCACCACCGCGCCAACGGCCTCGACGAACTCTACGACCTGAAGAACGATCCGGGAGAAACCCGCAATTCTTACAACGACGCGAAACAGCGAACGGTACGCGAGGAATTGCAGAAACGGCTGACGGCGTGGCAGCAGGGCATCAAGGATGAGGTGCAATGAGTCGGCGAGCGTCGGGGCGTAAGCCCGACGTGTTGAAGGTCGCTTCCACGTCGGGCTTACGCCCCGACGCTCGCCGGCCGACGCATACGGGTCGGCTCGTTTTCCCGCCCCACACATGTCAGGAAGGGATGCTTGGTCGACTCCAAAGCCCGATGCAATACATCGACCGGACTAACACCAGCGACGATCACCGCACCATCCGCAAACCCGATCCACTGGTCCCGGTATTGTGCCAGCAACTCGTCCCGCACCGCCCAATAGTCGGCTTCGTTCTTGCGCCAGTCCGGGTGAATTCGCCGGGCGATTTCGGGCGGCAGGCCGTCGGCCAGGCTTTTCATGGTTTGGCCTCGAAGTCGGTACGAAGATAGACTTCAGTCATTATACGCCTTCAACTCGCAGGAAGAAAATCGGCAACCAGCGGTGTGAAGCGCGACTTTCACTCAGGTTGACGACGCGCCCAGTATCCAGGACGCCGGTGCTGGTGTGCCACCGCCGCCACCCAGACATGGTTTTCGAGATTGAGATACACCAATGTGTAGGGAAACCGGCGCAGCGGGCAGAACCGTATCCCTGATTCGTCTTCTTCCGCGTAGCCCAAGGGGTTCTGTCTCACGCGCTCCAATGCCGCTTCAAACTCCAACCGAAATGCTCGGGCCAGCCCAGGCCGCTTCTGCTCGTAGTAATCCAGTGCTTCGCCCAACTCGGCCTCGGCGTCGCGGTGGAGAATATAGGGAATCACGGATACTGCTCGCGCAACTCGGCAAGAACGTCATCGATGGGCCTGCCCACCGCTTGGCCGCTGCGAATCTCCGCGACGCGGCGCGCGATCTCGGTTCGCCAGGCTTCCTCGGCCCCCTCTTCGTCCGGTTCCAACGAGGTCAACAGATAGTAAGCCAGGTCCGCGCGCTCGGCCGGCGATAGCGCGCCGGCCTGGGACTTGAGTTGCTGCACGGCTTCCGTCATGGCTTCCTCCCGCGTCGTGTGTCAGCGGTATTCTATCTCGAACGATGGTTGAATGCGCCATCGTGCAACCGTCCTCGAAAAATTCTTCCGTTCCCCTGTCCATTCTCCCGCACCGTTGCAGTTACCTTCTCAGAGGGGCCTGCCCTCCAGCCTGCCACTGTCCCCCCTGGGATACCCGCCGTCGGGAGAACTGAAAATGATCCGTCCTGCCTGGAAGCTCGGACTGCTAGCCGTCGCCTTGTTTCCCGCTGCCGTGTCGGCCGAAGGGTTACACCAGGACATCGACCGGCTGATCCTGGCGAAGGCTGGCAGCATAGCGCCCGCTAATTTGGCGGACGACGCGGAATTCCTGCGCCGCATTTACCTGGACTTGGCTGGCCGCATTCCGTCCATTCAGGAAGCCCGTTCATTCCTCGAAGACAAGGCTGCCGACAAGCGGGCCAAGCTGATCGACCAGCTACTGGCCGGTCCCGACTATCCGCGACGGATGCAGGAATTGTTTCACGTCATGCTGATGGAGCGACTCGGCGATCATCCGGAATGGGCGACGTACCTACGGGAAGCGTTCGCGGCCAACAAGCCGTGGGACCAGCTGGCGCGGGAAATCCTCGGCGGCGGGCTGCAAGAAGGGCAACCCAAGGGCGCTGCCTTCTTCTATGCCAAGCGGCTGGAGAATTATGGCCAGAATCCGGTCGATTACCCCGGTTTGACCCGCGACGTCGGCCGGCTGTTCCTCGGCATGGACCTGGCCTGCGCCCAGTGCCATAACCACCTGTTTATCAAGAGTTACAAACAGGCCGATTTCCAGGGCCTGCATGCCTTCTTTCAGAACACTTTCCTGGCAGGCGGACTGAACATCGGCGAGAAACCGACCACGCAGAAACTCGGCTTTCAGTCGGTCTTCAAGAAAGAGCCGCTGGAAACCGCCCCGCGCGTGCCCGGCCTGGCCGAGATCGAAATCCCCGCCTTCGAAAAGGGCAAGGAATTTGTCAAAGCGCCCGACCCCAAGTCGAAGGCCCCCGGCGTGCTGCGTTTCAGCCCGCTTGCCAAGGTCGCCGAGCAACTGCCGACGCCGGAGAATTCCGCATTCAGCCGCAACATCGTCAACCGGCTGTGGTGGGTGATGCTGGGGCGTGGCCTGGTGCATCCGCTTGACCTGCACCACGCCGACAATCCGCCATCGCATCCGGAATTGCTCGACCTGTTGGCCAAGCAGTTCGTCGAACAGAAGTACAACATCAAATGGCTGCTGCGCGAACTGGCCCTCAGTCAGACTTATCAGCGTTCGAGCGTGCTTCCGAAATTGGCGAGCGGCGGGCGTGAGCCTGCTGTTCTGCCGCCGCAATCGTTCCTGGCCGCCAACGAGAAGCGCGTGTCGGCCGAGCAGTTGCTCCAGAGCATGCTGGAAGCCACCGGCGAACGGGCCAACGTCAAGGAAGGGACCGCCTTCGATCAGCTGCAGCTGAAATTCCTGCGGGCTTTCGCCAATCCGCGCCGGGAACCGGAAGACACCTTCAATCCCTCGCTGAAGGCCGCCCTGTTCGTCCTCAACGATGACACGGTCCTCGGCTGGCTAATCGCCAAGCCAGGCAATCTGGTGCAGCGTCTGGCGGAAATTCAGGATGCGGGCAAGCTAGCCGAGGAACTGTTCCTCAGCGTCCTGACCCGCCTGCCGACCGAAGAGGAGAAAAAGGAAGTCGCCGCTTACCTGGCCAGGAAGTCCGATCAGCGCGAGAAAGCGCTGAAGCACCTGGCCTGGGCGCTGCTGGCCTCGACGGAGTTTTCGGTGAATCATTGACCGGAGGAAATTATGGTAGAATGCCCTGAATCTGTTGCCTCCGATCATTCAGGGTGAGGGCGAAGATGAGCACCGTACCTGCACGAAATGGAAAGGACATCGGCAAGCCGGCGTGGGACATTGCCAAGCTGTATCCGGCCCAGGGATTCTGGGACGAGGATGACTACCTGGCTCTGAACACCAACTGGCGAGTAGAGTTCGACGACGGCTCTATCGAGGTGCTGCCGATGCCGACAACCGCCCACCAATTGACGGTCCTCTTTCTCTATCGGATGCTTTTTGCCTTTGTCTCCAGCCGCAAACTGGGAACCGTCCTGGCCGCCCCGTTGCCGATGCGCACCCTCAAGACCAAATACCGCGAGCCGGATGTTCTTTTCCTGTTTGCCAAGCATCAAGCCCGTCGGGGAAATCGATTCTGGCAAGGGGCTGATCTGGTGATGGAGGTCGTCAGTAAAGGAAAGAAAGAACGCCGTCGCGATCTGGTCTTGAAACGCAAGGAATATGCGGCGACGGGCATTCCAGAATACTGGATCGTCGATCCTCTGAAATCGGAAGTCGTCGTATTGCAGCTTTCCAATGGCCAATACGTCGTGGCCGGACGATATGGCTCGGGCCAGAAAGTCAAGTCCGTGCTGTTGCGCGGCTTTGAGGTCGATGTTGACGCGGCTCTGGCGGGCGAATGATCTTGAAAACTGCTCAACGGCTCGACGCAGGAGACTGGCTGTGAACTATTCCAAGCTCTGCACCCCGAACGACCACCTTCTTAACCGCCGGCAGTGGTTGGGCGGCAGCGCTGCCGGGTTGCTCGGTCTGGCCTGTCCTTCCCTGGCCGACGAATTGAAGAAGAAGGCCAAGCAAGTGCTCTTCGTCTGGCTCGACGGCGGCATGAGTCAGCTGGAATCCTGGGACCCCAAGCCCAACACGCAGTTCGGCGGTCCCTTTCGCGCGATTCCGACCTCGGTGCCGGGCATCCACGTCAGCGAGTTGCTGCCCAGGACCGCCAAGCAGATGCAGCACCTGGCCATCGTCCGCAGCCTCTGTACCAAGGACAACTCGCACTCCGCCGGCGTGGCCCGCATTCAGCGCGGCGACCCGAAGAATCGGGGCGTCACTTACCCCTTCTTTGGCTCGGCCGTGGCCAAATGGCTCGGTGCAGGTGAAAGCGGTCTGCCGCCGTACATCTGGATCAAGCCCGGCAGCGGCGGCTTTATCACCGATGATGCCGGTTTCCTCGGTCCCAAGTTCGGCGCGCTGGCCCTTGGCGACGGCAAGCCCCCGGAAAATCTCCTCCTGAACAAGTCGCTCACCGAGGACGACGACATCGAGCGCAACGAACTGCGCGCCAAGCTCGATCAACGCTACGCCGAGCAGCGCCGCCAGGAAGTGACCGAAGCGCAGAACTACATCTACAACATGGCGGCCCAGCTGCGCAAGCACCGGGCGGTCTTCGACCCCGCCACGTTCGCGCCGAAGGACGTGGAACGCTACGGCAGCCACGAGTTCGGCCGGCACATGCTGCTGGCCCGGCGCGTGCTGGAAGCCGGCGTCCGCTTCGTGAAGGTCAACAGCTACGGCTGGGACACGCACGGCGACAACTTCAACGGCCATGCCAACCTGGTGCCCAAGGTCGATCGGGCGTTCGCCGCCATGATCGAGGACCTGGCCGACCGCAAGATGCTCGATAACGTCCTGGTCGTCATGATGTCGGAATTCGGCCGGACGCCGCGCATCAATGGCCATATCGGCCGCGACCACTGGCCGGAAGCCTGGTCGCTGGTCCTGGCCGGCTGCGGCATACAGCGCGGCGTGGTCGTCGGCAAGACCAACAACCTCGGCACCTACGTAGACGGCGCGGAGCACGACATCGGCCACCTGTTCCACACCTGGTTCAAGGCCCTGGGCGTCGATCCGTTGAACCACGAGTACGACAACAACCGCCAGCCGCTGCCCATCGCCCACGACGACTGCAAACCGATCGCCGAGTTGCTGTCTTGAGCCGCTCGCGGCCAGCAGGGTCCGCTGTGCGGACCAAGAACTTCGATGTGCAGTTATTCCTTGGTCCGCACAGCGGACTCGAAACGCTAAGGAGCCATCGATGGGCTTGTCCTTATTGCTGAGCTTTCTCCTGTTGCCTGGGGGCGCACCCCTGACCATTCCTGAAGGCCAAGGGGAGGCACTCAAGAAGATCGTCGACCTCGGTCCGCTCGCGGAGTACTTCACTCTGCTCGAAGTCAGGCATGAAACGACGGACTTCCAAGGCAATACCTTCCATTTCAAGCTCGAAGCCAAGAAGGACGTGGATACGACACTGCTGACCAACTACAAGGTTGGCTTCTTCGATCGAGACAACCATCTGCACCTGGCGAGTGAACTTCGCTTCGTTGCCGGCTTTCCCTTGAAGGCTGGAGAAAGGCTCATGGCTACGTCTTGGGACGGCCGAGAATGGCGGTCATGGCACCGCATCGCGGTTCGTCAGGTGGAAAATCAGCCAGTGAAGGAACGCCGGGCGAACCCTTTCAACAAGTAATCGAATACCACCATGAACGACCCCAAACAGCTTCTCCAGAAATACCAGCCGAAGGAAGTCAAGCAGCTGAAGCTCGACCGGCAGATGTGCATCGTTCGCTTCAGCCCCGACGGCAAGCTCCTGGTCGCGGGCGGGCAGGATGCGCAAATCCGCCGCTGGGACGAGCAGCTCAATGAGCTACCCGCGCTGACCGGCCACGGCGGCTGGGTACAGACACTGGCTTTTCATCCCAGCAGCGAACGGCTCTTCTCCGCCGATTCCTGGGGCAAGCTGATCTGCTGGTCGGCCGCCGAGAAGGAAGCGAAACCCCTCTGGACGGCCGAACAAGCCCACGACGGCTGGATTCGCGGCCTTGCGGTCAGTGCCGACGGCAAGCACCTGGCCACCTGCGGCATGGACCGCAAGGTGCGCCTCTGGTCGGCCGAGGACGGCAAGAAGTTGCATGAACTGACCGGACACGCGGACGACGTGCTTGCCGTGGCATTCCATCCCGACGGCAAGTCCGTGGTGTCCGGCGACCTCAAGGGCATCGTCAAGCAATGGGACGTTGCCAGCGGTAAACCCGTCCGCGAATTCGACGCCAAGGTCTTGCATCGCCTCGACCGCCTGCAGGACACCGGCGGGGCGCGCTGCCTGGCCTTCGATAAGGAAGGCAAGGTGCTGGCCTGCGCCGGCACACAACCCAAGAATGGCGGCAACGTGCAGGGGGTACCGACAATCCTGCTGTTCGACTGGCAAACGGGAAAAGTGCAGCACACCCTCAAGCACGGAGCGGACGGCGATGCCTACGTCTACGACGTGCATTTCCACCCGGCCGGCTTCCTGATGGCGGTCAGCAGCGGCAATCCGGGCGTCGGTAAGTTCTACTTCCAGCAGCCCGGCGAGGCGCCGCCCTTCTTCGTCACGCCGAAGATGGCCAACTGCCATTCGCTGGCCGTGCATCCGAACGGCAACCGATTGGTCGTCTCCGCCACCAACGCCGGCAGCAACGGCAACGGCCGCGGACCCAACAAGGACAACTACCCCGGCAACTGGTCGCCGCTGGTCGTCTGGGATATGCCGAAAACCGAATGAGTTTAGCCGCGAGCCGAAGGCGAGCGCTCGCCCATACCCTCACCGCAAGAACCTCCCGCCATTGATGTCCAGCAATGCCCCGGTCATGAACTGGGAAGCATCGCCGGCCAGGAACAGCGTTGCTGCGCGTGCTGAACAACGAATGAATCAACTGATGAACAATGCAGATCTGGAGCCGTTCCAGCGCCAGCGGTGGAGTAGAACTGGTGACAGTGGTTTGATTCACCAATCCCGGCCCGGCCCTGACCGAGCAGCTGAATTCGCTCGTCTCTGAACCGGCGCAAGCGCAGCGAGATGGAGCGTTTCATTCCAACTCGATCTCAATCGCACTTCGGAGGAACCTCAGGATGAGAAGGGATTTTCTGGCAACGCGAACGCAATTGGCGGCCTTGGCTTGCTTCTTCGTGGCCAGCATACCCGGCTGGGCACAAGAAGTCACTCTGAAAGGGAAGCCACTCAACTATTGGTTGGAGCAGTTGCACGGCGACAACCTCGCCAAACGCCGAGAGGCTGCCCTGGCCCTCGCCGAGTTCTATCAGGCGACCGATCAACAGAAGCTGAAAATGGCCCGGGCGACGGCCTCCGCCATCCTGGCCGATGCGCTCAAGGACCACGATGAGTCGATCCGCCGCCAAGCGGCGGCAGCCCTCACCAAGCTCGGCAAGGAAGCGAAACCGGATATTACGACCCTGATCCAGAAACTGAAGGATCCGGACAAGGCGGCACGCATCAAGGCACTGACCGAGTTGGAAAAAGTCAGCCGCACTGAACCTGCCGTTGTAAAGGCGCTGATCGAAGCACTCAAAGACACCGATCCCAGCGTGCGCGCTCGGGCTATCTCGGCCCTGAAAAATGCAGGACCGGGGGGACGGGAAGCTGCCCCTGCGTTGATCCAGGCGTTAAAGGATTCGGATAACCGAGTTCGGCTCGCTGCCGTGTCCGCCATGCCCAGTGTGGGTTATGGCAGCCAGAATGCGGTTCGCGCCTTGATTGACGCCTGCGGGGATGAAGACAGCGCGGTGCGTCGCTGGTCTGCGTATGGCTTCCGAGACATCGGGCCAGTGGCCAAGGAATCGCTGCCGGCGTTGATCGAGTTGCTCAAGCACCAGGACGAGAAGGTGCGCAGCACGGCGGCAACAGCCCTGTTTTGGTCGCACGTCAGCGTTCCCAACGAGGCGAAGGAGGCGATCCCCGCCCTGGTCGAGGCCCTCAAGGATAGCGCGAGCGAGGTGCGCGCCCAGGCCGCCGCCGCGCTCGGGCATATTTGCGAGCATGACCCGACTCCGGTTCGCTCCCTGATTGCCGCGCTTCAAGATGCCGACGAAAAGGTGCGAAACAAGGCGGCCTGGGCCCTGCTTTCCATCGGCCCGCCGGCACGGATCGCGATCCCCGCCCTGATCGAAGTGCTCAAGGACAGCAAGCCCGAAGTGCGCGCGACGGCAGCTCATGCGCTGGGCGCCGTCGACAAGGAGGCAGCGATCCCGTACCTTCTCAAGATGCTCAAAGACCCTGCCCCCGAGGTGCGTGCCAGTGCGGCCAGTAGATTGGGATGGATCGGAGAGGAGGGGAAAATTACCGCGGAACAGGTGCCCGCTCTGATTCGAGCACTCCGCGATCCCGAGTCGCAAGTGCGTCAGCAAGCAGCCACCGCCCTGGCACAAGTCGGCAGCATTGCCATCGAAGCCATTCCCGACCTGATCCTCGCGCTCCAGGATCCCAATGAGCAAACGCGCCTACATGCGGCGCGGGGGCTGGGCAAGATGGGGCCCCGTGCTGAAAAAGCGATCCCCGCCTTGCGCGAAGCACTCCAAGATGCCAACCCCACGGTGCGCACCTTCGCGGCACACTCCCTCCAGTGCATCGAAGGCGATACGGCTCGGAGAGTTGGGGCGAAATGATTGACGCTGGCATAGAAAGTGTAAAGGGGATTCCATTCTTTGGAGAAAAATGTTCGATCCTTCACTACACCCGTAAGGGTCTTCCTGTCTTGCTGACCGGCAGCTTCTGCTCTTGCACCTTCAATGCGCTGTCGCTGTTGACTTCTCGCCAGGTGAAGCAGCGTTTGGCACAGTTGGCGAGTACACAGCCAAGAGGTAACCTGGGCGACAGTACGCCGATGGCGTCGCCGCTGGGTTACTCCGACCAGAGGCTGTTCTTTTTTCCGCAGGGTCTCATGCTTGGGTGGCGACTTCCGGTGAACCACCCGACATCGGTGCCCCACTGAAACATTAGACCACCGGCAACCTCATGTTTGGGCGGTGGCACCGGCACCACTCGGTATCGGACGGACGCCGCCCCACTATGGCACTCCGCGTCACACGGCGCTGTCGGGACGACTACTTGCCGCCCGCCCCAAACCGATGCCCGGCCGCATCCATCTTTACCGTGTAGAGCGAAGTTTGCGCCGTCACGTACAGCGTTTTCAGGTCCTTGCCGCCGAAGGTGCAGTTGGCCGGCCCTTCCGGGAAGTAGATCAGGCCGAGGTTCTTGCCTTCGGGGTTGACCACCTGAATCGCGTTTAGCGACGGCTTCGTCAGGTAGAAGTTGCCCTTGGTATCGACGGTCAGCCCGTCGCCGCCCAGCCGTGCGGGCTGCTTCGGGTTCTGCTCCAGCTTGCAGAACACCCGGCTCTTGCCGATCTTGCCGGGCGCTTCGACCGGATACGCCAGCACGTCGCCGGAACCGGACGGCAGCACGATCAGGGTCTTCTCATCCGGCGACAGGATGACGCCGTTGGGTCGGGGCGCGCCTTCGATCAGCCGGCTCACCTTGCCGTCGGCCGCCACATAATAGACCGAATTTTCGGGCAGATCGGTGAAGTAGACGCCGCCCTGCTTGTCCACGACCAGGTCGTTCGGTCCCTTGAAGGGCTTGCCGTCATGCTGCTCGGCCAGCACCGCGATCTTCTTGCTGGGCACGTCGATGGCCACGATCTTGCCCGCCTTGCCCTGGCAGGCGAGCAGCCGGCCCTTGGCGTCGAACATCAGGCCGTTAGCGCCCTGGGTGTCTTCCAGGAAGATCGACAGCTTGCCGTCGGTATCGACTTTGTGAATGCGATTGTTGGGGATGTCTGAGAAGTAGATGTTGCCGTCGGCGTCGTGGGCCGGCCCTTCGGTGAACTTGAAGCCGCTATGCAGCTTGACGACCTCGCCCGCCGGCCCGATGCCGGCAATCGGCTTGTTTTCCTGAGCGAGCGCGACGCCGACCCAACCGAGTACCAGAACCAGACTCAACTTTTTCATCGTCGTAAACTCCCGAAAAGCCGCTTGCGGTTCAGCACGTTCACGCCTGTTCCCAGGCCGCAGTTCGTAGGTCAGGCTTTCCAGCCTGACAGAAGCGCCCCCGGCAAGCGGCACATCGAGGATGCTGCATGTCAGGCTGGAAAGCCTGACCTACACTTGGCGGCTCACATTTGCTGCCAGATTGCTTCGATTTGCGGTGGGTCCCACCAGGCTTTCACGCCGAGATCGGCCGTCAGCACCGCCGCCGCGTTGTAACCGCATAGGCCGGTAATGTTGCCGCCCGGATGAGTCGAGCCGCCGCACAGGTACAGCCCCTGGACTGCCGTGCGATATTCGCCGGCTCCGGGGAACGGCCGGTTGTGCCCGATCTGCCCATTGGCGAACGAGCCAATCAGCAAATCGCCGCGACGCATGTTCGGCAGCTTGCGCTCGGTGTCCAACGGCGAGCGGGTGAACCAGTCGAGGACCGCGCCCTCGGCCAGGTTTGGGGCGAACCGGCTCCAGACGTCGAGCATCGCCTGGCCGTGCTTGTCCTTCTCCGCGTCCCAGTTTTTCGCATCCCCGTGCAGCGCGTAAGGCAGTTTTTCCCACATGAAGGCGGTGTGCTGGCTCGCCGGCGCCTGGCTCGGGTCGAACAGCGTCGGGCAGCCGCCCCACATGACCGTGGGCGGAATCTCGCCGCGTTCGTGACATTCCACGATGCGCGGGAAGTGGTCGAAATGTTCCAGGCCGAGAATGACCATGAACGCTTGCTTCAGGTGCGGGCGCTTTTCCGCTGCCTGGTACTGGGGCGGTTCCTTGAGCGCCAGGTTGAGCGCGAACAGCGGGGCCAGTAGGTTGTACTGGAAGCCCGCCGCTTTCTCGCGCGTGTCGCGCGGCACGGCGTCGGCGTCCAGCAGGTCGATGAATGTCTGCTGTGGGTTGAGGTCCGAAGCGACAAAGGACTTCGCCTCGATGCGCTCGCCGCTGGTTAGCTCGACGCCCACCGCCTTGCCCTGGCGCACCAGCACGGACTTCAGCTCGACGCCGGTACGCACTTCGCCGCCGTGCTCGCGAATGTCGGCCAGCAGCGCCTTGGCCAGATTCGCAGCGCCGCCGATGCACATCTGCGCCTTGTGCTTGCCCGCGAGCAGCGCCGGGATGGCATGGCCGAAGCCCGGCAGCCGCAAATCGATCTCGCGCAGGCCGTTGAAGAACAGCAGGCCGGCGCGGATCACGTCGTTCTCGAAATTCTCCATCACCCATTGCAGCGGCGACAGCGCGGACACTTCCAGCAGCCGCCGGCCGC
>JAGVLI010001040.1 GCA_020054355.1 Planctomycetales bacterium
ATCGCGGTAGGTCTTGCGGCGAATGCCGATCTGCCGGCGGACCAGGTAGCGCGGCGCCAGGAAAACGACGAAGGCGGCGCCCGCCGCCAGCACGAAGACGCCGAGCACGAACCACATCACGAGGAAGCCGCCCACGAGGACCACGCCCCACCAGCGCATCCAGAATTCCAGCCGCGAATCGTCGATATTGAGCGAGCGCAGGTAGGGCGTCAGGTCGGCGACATAGCGCCGGGAAAGGGCATCCCACGCTGGGCCAAGCCAGAACGCACCGAGGACCACGGCCAGCGCCAGGACGGCGCTGCTCAGCAGGATCAGCGGTTGCGGCGAGGACGACATGGGATCACTTGGCCGTCGCCGCCGGTGTGGCCGCGACTTTGTGCTTGTTCCAGTTTTCCAGGGCAACGGTGGTGAGCAGTTCTTCCCAGTGCTCCCGATTGTCGAGCAATTCGACGGCGGCTTGGTTGCGCGGCTGCGAGGCGTTCGGCACGCTCGCCAGCGCATCCAGCCGTTCCTTCAGACTTGGCCGGCTTGCAGCGCTGCTGAATTGGTCGTCATCGAGCGCCTTTTGCCGCGCTGCCGTGCGCTGCTGGTCGTTGTAAGCCAGGTGGGCGAATTCCTTGGCTTCCTCACCGGTTGCCTCGGGGCCGCAAAGGTCGTCCCAGGCGGCATACATGTTGCCGAGTTCCGGATCCTGTGCGGTCAACTCCTGAACGAGCTTTTTCAAGCGTTGTTCGAGGATGGGGCCGTCAACAGACAGCTTGCGAATGGCTTCGGCGGTCACGTCGCCGCCGTGCTGCTTGGCCGTCAGGTCATCGGCGAGCAGTTCCCGCAACCGCAGATAGCCAGCCGCGAAGCGCTGAAAGCACTTGTAATATAGCAGGAGAAACAGGAAAAACGGATTGAAGTAGTTGGTCTTGCCGCCATAAGCCCACATGCCGGCCAGCGAGTCCTCGATGCCTTGCATGCGCCACTCCAAGAACTTGTCGGCAGAGGCATCGCCCTTGCGCCAGCGTGCCAGCCGCTGGCTCAGGATCGCGGTCAGTTCTCCGACGGTCAGCAGCCGCAAGGCGGTGTAGCCAATCGACAGCACGCGCCGCCGATTGCCCGCCAGCCCCAGGACGCGGGGGCCTTCGAGATGGATGGCAATCTCGGACAGGGGATTGAGCCGCACTTCCGCTACCGGCTCGGCGTCGATGCGCTGCACCACTTCGCTGACCAGTTCCCGCAGCCTGGGTGTAGCGAGCGCATTGCCGGCAATTCCCAGGCGACTGGCGCTGGGAACAACGAGGAACAGGTCGAGTGCCAGCCAGCCGAGGATGACGGCAATAACCAATGACAGCAGCACGTCGAGTTGCAAGACCGGAGCCCTGAACAGGATGTAGATCAACCCTGCATTCAGAATCAGTAACACCAGTGTGAGAAAGAAGAAGGCGGCGAAAAATAGTCTCAAGCCAGTCACCAGCAGGGCGCCCGGCGTTGCGGCCGCCCTCAATTCACTGGGAGGAACCGCGATCGAAGCATTGACCTGCCCACGGCCGCTCAGCGCCATTAGGCCTATGACCACCCCAAAGAAGCCAAGACCACCCGCCAGCATCCAGAGAAAACCATGTTCGAGTCGGCGGCGCACGGCATTCTGTTCGATCTCCTGTACCTTGTCGCCCATAACCTCCGTGGGATCGACTCCGAGTTGTCTGGCCCGTTCCAACTCGGCCAGGGCAGCCGGATAGTCCTTCAGTCCATCCAGGCTCAGCGCCAGGAAACACGCCAGAATTCCATCCTGGGGATATACAGCGGACAGCGCCCGCAGTTGCGGGTACACCTCACCATAGGTTCGGCTTGGATGACGTATCAAAGCACGCGCGTAGGTGTCGGCCACGTCCTTGTCACCGGGAAACTGCTGGTGCAAGAACTCCAGCAACTCCAGCTGCGGAAAGTTCTCGACCAGCATCTTTGGCTTTACTTCGAGCAAGACCTTGGCCAACCGCCTTAGCTGATCCTGCGGCACCACCTTGCTCGGATCGGTATTCAGCGCGCGGGCACGCGCAAATTCCGGCCCCGCTTTTTCCACGTCAAAGATGCCGGCGTAGGCGAATGCCAGGGAAGCCGCTAGCATCCCGTTCTTCGGGTGCTTTTCCTGGAGCTTGACCAGTTCGACGACGGTGGACCGATAGTCGCGATTCGGATTGCGCAGGACAGCCAGCGCTGTGATTTCCAGAAATTGCGGAGCCAGCCCAGGATCTTCGCGCAGCGCCCGCAGCAGCAGTTCGTCCGCCTCATCGTGGCGCTGCTGGCTAAATGCCAGCTGCCCAGCCTTCGCGCGCACATGGCTGACCGGCGTCCGGGCATCCAGTTTCTGTGCCTCGTCCAGTTCCTTGAGCGCCGCCTTGAAGCGGTCGGAGGCCTCGGCCGGCACATTGGCGGCAGTCGCCTCCTGGTCGAGCAGCACCAGTGCCAGACGCATGTGAGCATGAGAGAACTTGGGGTCGAGTGCGATACTCTTGCGCAGGGCGTTTTCGGTTTTTTCAGACGATGCTTTGGTGTCTGGCTTGGTGGACTTCTCCTGCTGCAAGGCGGCTCCCAGCAGGTACCACGCCAGGTGGTCCTTGGCGAGCGCTTCGGGCAACTCATCCTTGGCATCCACCTGGCCGCGCACCAGCTTGCGGGCCTCGTCAAAAGCGGGATCGGTGCCCTGGCCCCGGTCGAAAATCCAGGCCAGCAGCCGCTCGCGCCATTTCGGCCAGTTCTCCAGCGTCATCGGCTCGCGCTTGAGCAGGTCGGCCACTTCCTCCTTGGACGGGAACTTTTCGGCCGGCATTTCCTTTTCCTTCTCCTGCCCCAGCGCGGCCGCGCCGGACAGCAGCAAGACTAGCAGGAAGAACCCGGCGCAGCGCACACGGCAAGCAAGCATGACAGCCTCGATGCGAAAACCAGCGTGAACCAGTCAACGATGAGGAGTATAAGAGAGCAGCCCCGCGGTGGATAGCGCTATTCCCGTTCCAGCCTTCCTTGGAGAAACGCTCATGGCCAGCACGGATCGACCTCGCGTTGCCGTCGGCGACGGACCATTTCGCTACGAAGCCGTGGTGCGCTGGGAACAGTTGCCGCCGGGCTGGAGCTTCGTCGAAGTGGCGGGGGTGGCCACGGACTCCCAGGATCGCGCTTACGTGTTCAATCGCGGTCAACATCCGCTGATGGTGTTTGACCGCGACGGGCGGTTCTTGACTTCCTGGGGCGAGGACGTGTTTCAGCGGGCGCACGGCATCACGATCACTCCGGACGATGCCGTCTGGTGTACCGATGACGTGGACCATACCGTGCGCAAGTTCACCCCGGAGGGCAAGCTGCTGCTTACCCTGGGCGTCAGCGGTCGGCCGTCCGACACGGGGATCAGCGGCCTCGACTACCGCACCATCCAACGAGTTGGCCCGCCGTTCAATCGGCCGACCAACCTGGCCCTGCATCCGGACGGCACCCTGTTCGTGACGGACGGCTACGGCAATGCGCGGGTGCATCGCTTCGCACCGGATGGCCGGCTGCTGGCTTCCTGGGGTGAACCGGGCGATCAACCCGGTCAGTTCAACCTGCCTCACGGCATCGCCGTGGACCGTGCTGGGAAAGTCTATGTCGCCGATCGAGAGAACAGCCGGGTGCAGGTCTTCTCCGCCGAGGGCAAGTTTCTCAGCCAGTGGACCGACGTGGCCCGGCCGATGCAGATCGTCATTGACGAGCGCGACAACGTTTTCGTCGTCGAGGTAGGCTGGCGCGCGGGCCTGTTTCCCTGGCAAGCGCCGCCGCACGCCAACCCGCCCGGCGCCCGACTGAGCATTTTCGACCTTTCCGGAAAGTTGCAGGCGCGGTTCGGCGAGGCCGCCGACCCGACAGCGCCCGGCGCTTTCTATGCGCCCCACGACCTCTGTATCGACCGGCGCGGCGACGTCTACGTCGGTGAGGTAGTGATGTCGGCGGGCGGCAATCAAGGCCGCGTGCCGGCCGATTGCCATTCGTTGCAGAAGTTAGTGCGCGTGGGCTGAACGCTCGGAGAGCGCTCCACCCGCGATGTCTTTTCTGGCCATTGAGTATCGCAAAATTGGAGATTGCTCGGCGGACGCGAGTGCCTTTGCACCTAAGCGCCGACAGGTCCATGAGTTCGCCGCGATTCCGCGAGTGTCGCGAGAGCAGGCCAAATCCGCAGTCTGGCTCCCCCATCCGATCGCGTTTCACGAGGCTCCCAAAGAGGGTGGGGTGTGAAATGGGATGCAACGCGCGACTGGCGCCCCTTGGCTACGCCGCCAGCGGAACCTAGTGCAAGGACAACAGACCGGCCGTGCGTGGGTTAGGATTCCGATCCTGACAGACCAGATGGAATGTCAGGATCGGAGAAGTGTCCAAAATTGTCTCCATTTCTGGTCACAACCCGCCGCCGGCTCGTAAGTGTCGGCGGGCGGGTCCAGCGCGGCCGCGCCTGCCTGTTAATTTGTACCTGTCCGACTGTGTGACCTATAATAACGAAGGCCGCGAAAGACTGTCGGCAGCGCGTGCGCCGGCACCGGCTCTTCTCCGGCAAGCTCGAACCATGAAAAATTTCATCGCTTCCGTGCTGACGGTTGGCCTGTGCTGCGTCGGGAGCATGCCGTTGGCCGCCCAGGACCGGCGCGAGCGGACTGAACCCGGACTCGTGGTCGAGACCGGCGCCCGCCTGGGGGCTTGCGACGCGATCCGCTTCACTCCGGATGGACAATTTCTGCTAGCCGTGGGCGACGACAAGGTGGTCCGCGTCTGGAAATTCACGGAAAAAGGGCTGGAACCCGCCGCGTTGCCCGCGCTGCGCTGGGCGATGTGGCGCGAGCAGCGCGGTTCCATTTACGCGCTGGCCCTGTCGCCCGATGGCGGCAAA
>JAGVLI010000024.1 GCA_020054355.1 Planctomycetales bacterium
GGACCACCGCCACCCGGATGCCGTGCGCCGTTGCCGCCTGCGCTGACTGCTCCCATTCCACGCATAGCTTGGCCAGGAAGTCCGTGCCCGGCGGGCTGTTCTCGTCGATTTCCTCATCGCCGTGCGGGCCGTAGTAGCCGATGGCCGAGGCATTGACCAGCACCTTGGGCGTGCCGTTCGCGCTCTGCGGGTTCCGGGCCAGCGCCTGGACCACGTTGGCCGTGCTTTTCACCCGGCTGTCGATCAGCAGCTTCTTGTAGTCCTCGTTCCAGCGCCGGCCGAAGATGTTCTCTCCCGCCAGGTGGATGACGGCATCGCAACTTGCGACAGCGTCCATCCAGGCGCCGGGCTGCATCGGATCGCCTTCGACGACGGTGCAGGTCGTGCCGAAGCGTTCCCGCGCCGGCCCCAGCCGGCGCGACAGCAGGACGACTTCGTCCTGACGCTGCTTCAAGCGGGCAATCAGCCGGCCGCCGACCAACCCGGTGCCGCCGGTAATGAAGACTTTCATGGAGAAGCTCCTCGATGGTGGTCCGCTGCCGAGCCTGGGCATAAGAACCCAACCGGCGCTGCCGCGAGCAATTAACAGCGCGGGTGGCGACATCATTTTTTCATCGCGGAAGAGACGGCTACTGAAACCGCTGCTCCAGGCTCGCGAGCACTGGCCAACCCGGAATAGTCGCGGTATTCTACTGCTGTCGGATCAGATCGGGCATCGGAGTCGCAGCCCAGGGCGGCCGATGCCCTTCTTTCTCTGGACCGTAGGGAAACCGACAAGTGGCAAAAAAGAAGCAACCCGAAACAGCTCCGTGTGACGGGCCGGACAAGATCAAGTTCGATTACATCAAGAGCAACTTCTTCCGGGTTGTTCATGCCGATGGCGTTTGGGGCGGCATCACGCCCCGCCAGGGAATCGTCATGGGTTTTTGGAGCGAACGACCGCCCATTCCTGAGCAAATGGTCTTTCACGTAAAGCCGGAAGGAAGCCTAGGCGAAGAAATCAAAGAGGAGCGCAAGGGTCGCGAAGCGATCGTCCGCGAAGTCGAAGTCAACGTGATGATGGAACTTGGCAGCGCCAAAGCGTTCCTGGCTTGGTTACAGGCAAAGGTCGAATTGCTGGAAAATCAGCTCCAAGACAGCGGCCGGGGGAAACATCATGGGCAGGGTAGTTGACTACCGGACATTGGGCACCGTTTCCGGCGCGAGCCAGGATCGGCAATGCCGCCCGTTGGCTCCGGCATACTTTGGTACATCCGCTGAGTCGATGGAGGACGTTGAGGAACGCGACAACCTTGACATGCGGCTCTACCGCGAAGCGGACGACTCAACTCAACATCCCCACGATACCGAATCGCTCTTCGCCAAGCTTGCGGCAAACTGGAAGGAGCAGAGTCGCTTCATGTCGTCTCCGGCGGAGATGGCCAATCTCGCCAGTTACCGACAGATCATCGCCATCGGCCAGCCGGCGGTTCCCCTGCTCTTGGAGGAATTGAAAAAAGACCCCGATCATTGGTTTTGGGCCTTGTGGTTAATTACGGGGGAAAATCCGGTCCGTGAAGAATGGGCCGGTGACGTCGAAATGATGGCATCCGCCTGGTTGGCCTGGGGAAAACAGCAGGGCTACATCAGCTAAACTCGACGATATCGTCCATGTCTCCAGACCCACTCCACATCCAGTTCCCTCTGCTGGGCATGACTCCTTACCGGATCACCAGCCCCATCGACAAAAAGTACAACTGCATTGCCTGGGCTGCGGGTGACACGGCGCGTTTTTGGTGGCCGACCAATCCTCCCGTGCCACGATATTACTGGCCTCCCAGCGTTCCCCGCGAGGAAACCGTCGCGGCTTTTGTCCTGGCGTTTGGCACGGTTGGCTACGAGCCGTGCGCGGACGGCGCACTCGAACCTGGATTCGAGAAGATCGTCATTTATGCCATTGGGCAAAAACCAAAACACGCCGCTCGCGTGGTGTCTGCGGTCCGGTGGTCCAGCAAGATGGGCAGTGATCGAGATATCGAGCACGCACCGGGAGCGCTGAATGGCCAACTGTATGGTTGTCCGGTTCAGTACATGAAACGACCGAAGAAAGCCCCGTCCAAGAAGAGATAGTTGAGCGCGGTTGCCGCCACAACCTGGCTATCCAAATCGCCAGCTCAGGCGGCAATGTTGCGGTATGCGGACGAAATACAGAGTGTGCCGCCGACCACATCGGCAACCGGCAAACGCAAAAAGCCCACGGCTGCGGGGTCCGTGGGCCGGGGGAGGAGCAGTCGGCAGGGTTTCAATGGTTGAAGGCGTCGCTGGGCAGCTTGACGTTCAGTTGCAAATCCACGAAGCTGAAGCACTCCATCAGCTCGCCTTCGGGTTTGCCGTCCGGCTGCGGCCAGTCGTACATTTCCGAGCGGATCGGCAAGTGGTTTTCCTTGTCGATGAACAGGACGTTGCGGTAAGCGTAGTAATCGCCCGGCTTGCTGCCGGGGTGCATGGTTTCGATGCGGGCGCACTTCCGCTGGTTGAACTCGAAGTCGTTGACGCGGACGCGGGTGCGGTTCAGCTTCGCTTCATTCTCCCAGCGTTCGGCGTAGCGTTCGATCAGGTTGCCGATGCCGGCCGCGGTAATGCTGTGCCTGCTGGTCTGCATCGCCTTGGGATCGCGCGGCTCGAGGTTGACGAAGCCGATCGCGCCGAGCAAGCCGGGGCCTTTGACGCGCATCAGGCCGTTATTGCGGCCGGCGACGTAGCACACTTCCTGCCCTTCGTGCGCCTTCGGCTTCTGCCAGCGCATATGCACGCTGAACGGTCGATTGCGGACTTTCATCTCGATCACTTGCTCGGGCTGCAGCTGGCCGCGCATCGTTTCGCGCTTGACGAGCAAGCACGTGTAATCTTCGACCTCGGCGAAGCTCTGGCGCGCCGCGGCAATCAGGGCCAGCGGCCGCGCGAGCGGCGAAGCCGCAACCGGAGGCGCAGCGCGTCCGCCGGTCAGCCAGGCAGCCAGGAGCACGAC
>JAGVLI010001109.1 GCA_020054355.1 Planctomycetales bacterium
AGCGCCACGGCGGCGACGGCCGGCAGTTGCTTCACCTTGCCGAACTCGCGGATGCGATGCGCCTGGATGCGCAGCGCCTGGATGCGCAGGTTCAGATCGTGCTTCGGCTCGATGCAGCTGGCGAAGAACTTCTCGATGTCCGCATCGTCCGGAGCCAGGCGGCCCAGCGTCCAGGCGGCCCAGGTCTGGCGGGCCTTCGGCAGGTCGCGCTGTTGCAGCAGCTTTAACAGGTCTTCCTTCACGGCCGGGCCGCGCCGTAGCAGTTCTTCTTGCGCGTTGACGCGCCAGACCGGCACCTGGTGGCCCAGGTCTTCGGCCAATTCCGCGAACGTCCATTCCTTGTATGGCTTGCCGCGCTTGGCCGGGACCGGCGCGCGCGGCGAGTCGCCGTGGTAAATGCGGTACACCCGGCCTTCGTTTTCCTGCTGGCCGTTCTTGCCCCAGCTCACTCCATATTGCGTGCCCCAGCTCATCACATAGAGCGCGCCGTCCGGTCCGACTTCGTTGTCGGTCGGATTGAAAAGCGACTTGCCCGCCTTGACGAAGGGTTCCATATCGCCGCCCGCGGGTTTCAGCAGTGCGCCGTCCCAGTGCGGCCGATAGATGAACACGGTCTTCCGCAGCCAGTCGTTGACGTAGAACACGCCGCGATGCGATGGAGGAAACTGCTCGGCCTGATAGAAGACCGTGCCGGTGCCCGAACCCTCGAACAGCGGGCCGCTGGCGGGCACGGTCGGCAAATGGTTCTCGCCGCTCCAGTGAAAACTCCACGGATGGCCCCAGCCGAAATGCGCTCCGGGAAACGGCATGAACAGCTTGTCGCCGCCGGTCTGGTCGTTGTCGGTGCCGAGGAAGTGGAAGCCATCGTCGAAGGTGATGTCCCACGGGTTGCGCATACCGCGCGAGACAATCTCCAGGTTGCGGCCGAGATCGTCGCAGCGCAGGATGCCGCCTTCCCGGCCCCAGTCGTCCGCCGGATCGTGGTACGCCTTCTGGTACTCGCCCTTCTTGAAGACCCGCACCGGCGGAAAGTCCGGAGCGTCCGCCGGCGCCTTGACGGCCCACAGGTCGCGGAACGGCTTGGGCGCGAGCCGGTCCCCCTTGGTCAGTCCCTTGGAGTTGCCCTTCGACATGTAGAGCTTGCCGTCCGGTCCCCAGTTCAGCCCGTGCAAGCCGTGCTCCAGATTGCCGAGGTCCGTGTAGACCAGCACGTATTCATCGGCTTCGTCGTCGCCGTCCAGGTCGCGGACGATCGTAAGGTCCGGCGCGTTGGCGACCCAGAGATCGTTGCCCTTCCAGGCCAGCGCTTGAATGCAATTGAAGCCCGTCGCAAAGGTCTTGGCGGTATCGGCCACGCCATCGCCGTCCGTGTCGATGAGAATCACGACGCTGTCGCCCGGAGTGTCCGGCTTGGGATTGCGGTACTGCGGCCCCTGGCCCACGCAGAGCCGGCCCTTGGCATCGAAGGCCATCGACGCCGGATTGCGGATGAACGGATCGCGCGCGAACAAGTTGACGCGAAAGCCCTCCGGCACCTGTGGCAGCTCCACAGGCTTGGTCTGGGCCATGGCCGAATCGGTGCAGCAGGCCAAACCCAGCAGTCCCACGAGCGACCAGAGGTTCTTCTTCATGATTCGGTTCCTCGGCGGGGCAGACGGTTTCGGTGCGGAGGCAGGAGGTCCAGCGGCATTCCATTCATTGTGACGGTGCGCGTCGCTTTATGATTCCAAATTCAACCAATGAATTGCATAAGGGAATCGAATGGATCGTCCGCCGTCCGGAGGTGCCAACTTTCTGTCCTGAAAGCGGATGGATGATGGCGGAAGTTATCGACCAGCACTGCTCACTGGACCGCCGAAGACGCGGTCGAGGCACTGAATCAGACCGACCGTGTCGTCAAAGGATCGTTGCCAATCTTCCTGTTCGCCTTCGCTGGCAATCTCTCGGTTCAAGCGAATCCGCTCCAGCCGGCCACACATGGTTTCGCGCAGCTGATGCCCGGTCCCGAAGGACGGCATATCCTTGTAGTGCAACCAAATCGTACCATGCGGCGCCACGATACGTTCTTCCTCCCGCTGCCAGCCGAGGGCTTCCAAGCTCGTGACCAGCACGGCCAGTTCCTCGGCGGTCATGCTCATTGCGTAAACTCCTCGCGCCCAGTTGCACAGCGGCTGCCGGCGTTTTTTGATCCTGCCCAAAACTAGGGTGCAACTCCCGATAGATACCGTTACACTGACACAACGATAGCTCAGCGCCAAACTTCAAGCAAACGTGCGATGCCCGCGAAGCAATCCCCGGCCGACGAGTTGGCCGAGAAAATGACCGCCGCTCTCGAAGCCCAGCGCGGCCTGGGAGCGGACACCTATCCCTTGACGCTGCGCCGCCTGGCCGAGTTGACCGATCCGGCTGCGCCGGTCGAACTGGTCCTCAAGGCAGCCGCCACGCGGAAGCAGCCCTTCGCCGGGCGTGCCGTGGTAGCTCTCGCCAAGAACCTGGACGCTCCCGTCGCCCTGACGGAAGACCTGGCCGCGTTGGCCGACAGCCCGCTCTTGTTGCGCACCTTGCTCGCAGCGCTCTGCACCCCGACATCACCGACTTGCGATCCGTCGAAGCTGAAAACGAAGGTGACGGCCAAGCTCAGGGCGGCCTTTGTCGCTGCCTTGGATCGGCGAGTGCGCGAAGCCGACTTGCCGGAAGGCGTGGCACTCGTCGCGGTCGGGAAAAAGCAGCACCTGCACTTGACCCGCTTCCCGCTGCCGCGCCCGCCGGAAGTGGTCCTGGCGGAAAACCTGCTGCGCGTCCTCGAAGAACAGCGTGCCTTGGGCGAAGCCCATTACCCATTGACCTTCGGCCAGCTGCTGCAACTGACGCAACCGGACAGCCCGGCCGCCCTGCTCAAGAACGCTCTGGCCTTGCCTGCCGTCAAGGAACGCCTGGTGGTCGGCTTGGCAGGCGCGAAAATTTCGCCGCTTGCCCCGGTGGCGCTCGCGGACGATGCCCCGCGACTGGCAACTTCCCCGTTGCTGCTGCAAACTGCCGTGCGCCTCACCCGCACCGACGCCACCCAGGTCTGTTCGCTGACGGACCTGAAGAAGAAGGTCGCGCCGGCCCTGCAAGGGGCGTTCGCGGAGAGTGTGATCGGGCGGAGCGCTGCGCGTTCGCTGCCGGCTGGGGTCGGCTGCTTGCTCCAAAAGTCGAAGCCGCTGCTGTTTCTGCTCGGCGACGTGCGGTCTACTTCCGCGCCCAAGGGCGAGGCTCCCGCCGAGACTATCAAGCGGGAGGGCGAGGCTCCCGCCGCGCCGGTCTCGTCCGCGGCAGTTGGTTCGGCGGGAGCCTCACCCTCCC
>JAGVLI010000576.1 GCA_020054355.1 Planctomycetales bacterium
AAGCGCGATCGGCTCGCGGAGCTGCGGCAAATTCTTCTGGGTGAGAACCAGCCGGCATTCGCCGTCGCGGTCGAGTTACAGCCGCTCGATGCCTCGCTCAATCCCTCGCAGCAGGAAGCCGTGCAATTCGCGCTGACCGCCCACGACCTGGCCATCATCCACGGGCCGCCCGGCACCGGCAAGACCAGGACCGTCGTCGAAGTGATCCGGCAAGCCATCCGTCGGGGCGAAAAGGTGCTGGCCTGCGCTCCGAGCAACCTCGCGGTCGATAACCTGCTGGAACGCCTGGTTGCGGCCGGCGAGCGCGTGGTGCGCCTGGGCCATCCTGCCCGAGTCTTGCCCACCTTGCAGGAGCATACGCTGGACCTGCTGGTCGAGGACCATGACGACGTGCGCCAGGCCCGCAAGTGTACCAAGGAAGCGTTTGCCCTGTTCCGGCAAGCGAGCAAGTTCAAGCGCGCCCGGCCGGAACCGGGTGCCCGGCGGGAACAACGGCAGGAAGCCCGTGAGTTGCTTGCGGAGTCCCGGCGTCTGGAGTCGCAGGCCGTCGAACGGATACTCAACGGCGCTGCCGTCATTTGTTCGACCACGACCGCCCTCGACGGAGCCACCCTCGGCGAGCGCCAGTTCGACCTGGCCGTGCTGGATGAAGCGTGTCAGTCCACGGAACCGGGTTGCTGGCTGCCCTTGCTGCGCTGCCGGCGGGTGGTGCTGGCGGGCGATCACTGTCAGCTGCCGCCGACCGTGCTATCGGCCGAAGCGGCCAGCCAGGGATTCAACATCAGCCTGCTGGAACGCCTGGTCGCGTTGTTCGGTCCTGCGGTAACACGTCGACTCTCGGTCCAGTACCGGATGCACGAGGCGATCATGCGGTTCTCTTCGGCGGAATTCTACGACGGCGAATTGCAAGCCGATCCGGCAGTGGCGGGCCACTTGCTGCGCGACCTGCCCGGCGTGACTGCGAACCTGCTGACGGAGAACCCGGTCCTGTTCATCGACACGGCCGGCGCGGGTTTCGACGAAGAGGTCGAACCCAAGGGCGAGAGCCGCTCGAACGTGGAAGAAGCTCGATTGGTCAGCCGCAAGGTGAGCGACCTCCTCGAACTCGGCGTATCCGCCGGCGAGATCGCGGTGATCGCGCCATACGCCGCCCAGGTGCGGTTGCTGCGCGAGGAAATCCAGGCGCCGGGAGTGGAGATCGACAGCGTGGATGGCTTTCAGGGCCGCGAGAAGGAAGCAGTGATCGTCTCGCTGGTGCGCTCCAACCGCGAAAACGAAATTGGCTTCCTGGCCGACGTGCGCCGGATGAACGTCGCGCTGACGCGCGCCCGCCGCTTCCTGCTGGTCATCGGCGACAGTGCCACGCTGAGCGTCCATCCGTTTTATCAGCGCTTGTTCGCATACTTCGAGACGGTCGGCGCGTATCGGAGCGTGTGGGAGGAAGCCGAAACATGAGGCGACCTGGCTTTACCTGCTGCCGCGAAACTCATCGGTGATGATGCCGACCGACCGCCGGTAAGCGATGCCGCGTTCCAGCGGAAAAAGGCTTAACCCTTCGGCTCGCAGACGCGGTGCGTGGTCTTTTTCGTAGCGGTCGAACGCTTCGCGGGAGGGAAAGCGATAGAGCACTTCATAGCACAGGGCAGGTGCGTCCAGCGCGACGATGTGAGCGCTGCTTGCGCCGCCGGCCAGGACTGCCGCGATGTGCCCATCCCGCAACCAACGGAGCCAGGCGTCGGCCACCTCCGGGTCGGGAAAGGTCGCGGTCACTGTGTAGGCAATCTCGGCCATGCGGGCCTCTTGTCAGTCAGATCGCAAGAAGTTCGGTCAGCTCGCTGCCCGGCGCGACATCGACGGGTGCTTGTCCCTTGCGAAAGACCCGCGCCGGCGCGCCGATCAACTGCATTCGATCTGCTTCGACCCGCAGGATGCCGGCTTCCCAGAGGCCGATCACCGGCGTGTCGTTCATCTCGTGGAATTCCTTCAGGCGTTCGTCGCGCGTCTCGCCGAAGTGCGGCTGATACTCGTCGCCGTGACGCAGAAACGCCTGGCCTTGATAGTAGTGCGGGTTGATTTGAAACGGCACCAGGTTCAGCGCGTCGAAGCTGGGCGGCTGCACGATCGGCATGTCGTTGGTGGTCTTGATGGTCGGCCCGGCGACGTTGGTGCCGGCGCTGATGCCGAGGTAAGGCAGCCCGCCCCGCACGCGCTGCCGGATCGCGTCGAGCAACTGGAAGCGATAGAGGGCGTCGAGCAGGCGAAAGGTATTGCCGCCGCCGATGAAGATGGCCTCGGCCCGCTCGACGGCCGCCACCGGATCGGCATGGCGATGGATGCCGTCCAACTCATAGCCGGCGTTGATGCCCCGCTCGATCATCGAGCGCACGTAGCCATCGTGATCGTGCAGGGCGAAGGGCACGAACAGCAGCCGTTGGATCGGGCCGAAGAACGAACGCATCTGCTCGCCGAGCAGGGCCACGCGCTCCGGGGTCCGATAGCCGCCGCTGCCCAACAGCAATTTCACCATGACGCCGCCCTATTTCTTGACCGGCAAATGCTTCTCGAACCAGGTTGTCATCTCGACCTTCATTTCCGGCAGATACTCGTGTCCGGTGTCCTTGTAGATCACGCTGCGGAAGTTCTCCTTCTTGCCGTACAGGTTGTAGAAGGCACCGAGCTTCTTTTCCAGGACCAGGATGCCATCCGTGGGAGCGCCGCCGTCCTGATCGCCGGACAACTCCAGATGCGGGCGGGGCGCGATCAGGGCATTGATGGCCTCGGTATCGAAGTGCGTCAGCACGCCGGGCACGAAGTAGTAGATGCCGTGCTTGCGGAGGTTGCCGTGCGCGATCAGTTCGGTGTAGCGGGTGAAGCAGGCAACGCCGACCACGGCCTGGATGCGGTCGTCGATGGCCGCCAACCACCAGCTGCGCGTGCAGCCCATGCTCATGCCGGTGGCGGCGATCCGCGTCTTGTCCACTTCGGGCCGGGTTTCGAGGTAGTCGATCAGGCACTGTTCTTCACGCAGCATCATGCCCCACAGGGACCTGCCCTGCCAGAGATAGAGCTTGAACAGGCTGAGTTCCTGCGGATAAGCCCCCTTGTCGAACTTCGGGCCAGCCACGCCCTTGCCGACTCGTTCGCCGTTGAAGCAGGCGTCGATGGCGGCGACGATGTAGCCGCGCTTGGCCAGCGGCGGGCCGATCAATTGGCCGCTCTTCAGGTCGGTACAAATGCTTTCCTTGGAGCTGCCATGCCCGTGCAGGCCGATCACCGCGGGCAGCGGACCTTTCCGATTCTTCGGGACGATGAGGATGCCCGGCACGGTCATATCGACGCCGTTGTAGAACTCGAAGCGCTCCAGGGTGTAGTCTTCGTGGTCTTCCTTGGTCAGCACCTTGACCTTGGCCGGATCGGGCCGGGCCGGCATTTCGCCGAGACAGCGCAGCAGGGTTTCGCGAGTCTTGGCCCGGTCCACTTCCTGCCAGCGTTTCAGGTCGGTCGGCATGGGCCAATCGGCGATCTTCAGCTTCTTGAAGCTTTCGGGCACCTCGGCCCAGGCTTCGCCTTGCTTTTCGCCGCCCTTGGCTTCCTTGGGCGTGACGCGCTCCTGGGCGGCGAGCGAGACCGCGCAGAGGAGGAAGCTGCCAGCCATCAGCCAACCCAGCGTTGCTCCGCGGAACATGATCGACCTTCCCTTCTTCTAGTGCTTGGTCAAGTGACCTGCCACCTGAAGTAGGTCAGGCTTTCCAGCCTGACGCTGGCGCCACAGTCAGGCTGGAAAGCCTGACCT
>JAGVLI010000679.1 GCA_020054355.1 Planctomycetales bacterium
GGGTGCTTCGCACAACGAGTCCCGTCCCCTTTTCGCACCGGCTCTCGGTGAGCACTGTTCAGTTGCTCACTTGTGATTGCCATTTTCAGTATCGACGAGGGAAGCAGCCGAGATTAGAGAATTCCGCGCGTTCCTCGATGCTTCCCGGCGCGCCCTTCGCATTGCAGATCGGCTATGCCCGACCCGGCGGCAACAGCGCCGAACAGGAATGTGGGCGGTTGCGCGAAAGAGCGGTCGCCGACAGGGTCAGCCACAACTCGGCGAGGGCGCTTTAAGGGTGCAGCGCTTGACGAGCCGTAAAATGTTGCCTCGACCATTTGCCCTTGGCATGGTGCTGGCTTCGTCGAGAATGGTACGGATCAGGAAGACGCCCCGGCCGCCGACGCGCAGCTCCGCGGGATCGAGTTCCGGCACCTGGGTGATGTCAAAAACGGGGCCTTCGTCGAGCAGATGGATTTCCAGGCAGTCCTCGCGCGGGAAGATGTGCATTTCGACCATCAGTTCGGCCCGATGGTGATGGGCGTGGCGGATGATGTTGGTGATGGCTTCGTGGATCGCCAAGGCGACCGTATCAATCACTTCCGTTTCGATGCCGTACACCTTGCATACCGACACCAGAAACGCGCGAATGCCGTTGACGTGGGCGAGATGGCTGGGGATGGCAGCCACGAACGGCGGCTTCTCGGAGGCCATGGCCACCTCGACGTTTTCCGGGTCCGGCGAGCAAGAGACAATCGACGCTGACCGTCCAGCGCGATCAGTTACCCTTTCACAGTATAGAATTTCGATCCAGTCTCAGCAAGCGACGCTGTGCGGCACATAGTAGCCCGCCGCTCCGCGGCGGATCGCGGCGCAGCCGCGAGCAGCGCCCCGATCGAGTCAGTTGCTCCGCATCGGATGACCGGAAAACGATCTGCCCAGGCGGTCATTTGCGATTGTTGACACAGCGAGCCTCCGGCGGCACCATCGCGGCTGCGCCGCGATCCGCCGCGGAGCGGCGGGCTACTATGTGGCTGCCGGCTATTTCTCCACGGCCTGGCGCACCAGCTTCAAGAACTGCTCGCGCGGAATGTTGCCGCCCGGACTCTGCGTGAAGATCAGGCCGATGATCTGGTTCTTCGGGTCCACCCAGGCATAGGTGCCATCCGAGCCGCCGTGGCCGTGGATGCCGGTCGCCGTCGAGACTTGCCAGCCGAAGCCGTAGTAAGCAGTCCGCTTCTCCTGCTCCTCCGCCGAGTAGATCGACCGGGTCTGCGGCGCGATGGCCTGTCGCACGGTTTCTTCTTTCAGCAACCGCTGCCCGTTCCAGCTGCCGCCGTTCAGGAACAGCTGCAGAAAGCGCGCGTAGTCCGACCCGGTGGTAATCAAGCCGCCCGAACCGCGCACGAACGGATACCGGGGCGCATCCCCAGGCTTGTAAGTGGTTTGCCAGGTCCCGTCCTTCTTGCTGGTAATCGCGGCGCGGCGTTCCACTACCTCCTTCGCATCCCGATGGTAGGCGTCCGTCATGCCCAGCGGCTTGTACAGCCGTTGCGTCAGGAAGGACTCCAGCGGCTGCTTCGACGCGACTTCAATCAAGACACCCAAGGTATTGAAGCCCGCGTTGTTGTAGAGGTAGGTCTGGCCCGGTTTCTCCGCCGGGCCGGTCGCCCCGAATCGATCCACCTCGGCCCGCAAGCTGGGCGCGTCCGGATACTCGGCCGACTTCTGGAGCAAGGGCTTGGAGAAGATGCCCGGAATACGGAACCCGCTCGTGTGCGTCATCAAGTGCCGGACGGTGATCGCCTTCGATTTCTCGTTGTCGAAGGATGGCAGGTACTTGCGCACCTCGTCGTCGAGACCGAGTTTGCCTTCCTCGACCAGCAGCAACACGGCGGCGGTAATGACGGGCTTGGTGTTGGAGGCCACATGGAACAAGGTGTCCTTCCGCATGAGCAGCTTCTTGTCGAAGTCGCTCCAGCCGATGGCCTCGTGCAGCACGATCTTGCCATCGCGGGCCACGAGCAGGACCGCGCCACGGATGTCGTCGTCGGCCAGCGCTTTCTGGAAGAGGCCGACGCCTTCCTTGAGCACCGCCGCCGACATTTTCGCCTCGGCCGGCTTCGCTTCGCTCAACGCCGGCTGCGCGGACAGCGGGGCTGGTATGGCCAGCAAGCTCAGCAGAATCGTCGCGGAACGGATAGTCATGCGCATCTTCCTTTACTTCGTACAGTCGATCCACATCGGCGAACTCCAGGCCAGCTCGCCGTCGGCTTGCTCCACCCGGACATAGTAGTAGTGCGTACCCGCCGTCGGCTTGGGATCGGTCCAGGCCGTCTGGAACTCCGCGCCTTTCATGCCGTCGAAGGCGACGGCTGGCTCGCTGTTCTTCAGGATCGTGACCTTCGCCAGCGGCGCGGTGCCGATCACCTTGATCTCGAACTTCGGTGCTTCCTTGGTCTTGAACTCATCGCCCATGATCTGCGTGCCGCTGCGGACATCCAGGATAATGTCGTCGGTGGCACCGTAGCAGTGCCGTTTCCGGCAAGCGTCCAGGATGCCCTGGCGGTCGTGCTTCTCCGCCAGCACCACGCAATAGGAAATATGCGTGGAGAAGTGATCGCTCGACGCCTGGAAGCCGAGCCGACGGCCTTCCAGGAGCGGCAGGTTCACGAACCCCTTGGGCTGCCAGCCGCCGATGCTGAATGGCTTCATGTTGCCCTTGGGATCGTAGCCGGCGCGCGGCGCGCCCTGAAATTCATAGTTATTCCGGTCGCCTTGATAGATTTCGACGAACGGCTCGACCTGCGGGTCGTGGTCGCGCCAGTCGGTGCCCATGCCGGTGGCGCTGGTATGGCTAGCGCAGATGCCGTTCAGTTCTTTCAGGTAACGATAGAGCATCTTGGTATCGTCGGCATGGATGCCCGCGACAGCCTTCTCCTTGTCCGGCTCGGCCAGCCGGGGCAAGGTCCGCACGCCGCGCTGGGCGAACATGCAATTGCGATGGCCGTGCGGATAGCTGACGCTGCGCTCGTAGGTGAACATTGGGGTGAAACGGTTGGGCACATGAAAGGCGTCGGTGTACTTCTGGATCAACCACCAGCAGTACTCTCGGCCCGCCCCACTGTCGTGGTCGCCGTTGCCGATCCAGTCCATACCTGCCGCGTCGATGCCGTAGCGGAACATGTCTTCCAGCGAGCCGTCGGGACCGCCGTCCCAGGAAATCTCCGTGTGCCGGTGGAACTCGCCGCGCAGTAGCTGATACTTCTTGCCGCCCGCTTCGAGGCGATAGTCCCGGATGCGCTGGACCGCCTCCTTCTCCTTCTTGGCCCGTGCGACGAGCTTTTCGTCCTTCTTGCCGGCGTCGTGGGCGACCAGTTTGGGTTCGACCGGATCGCCGGGCAGGTCGAGATAGCTCATATAAATCTGGTTGTCGATGACTTCGGGCTTGGAATATCGGCCATCGGTGTTGTGAATGATCCGCAAGCCACCGGCTGGATGGGGCAGCAAGACCGGGCGGTCATCGAGCAGCCCATCGGAATGGGCGACTTCGATCGGTGGACTCCATTGGTCGCCGTCGAGCCGCCGGGCCATCGTCAGCCAGTAAGAACCGGGATGCGAGCTGTAGCGCGTGCCGAACTTTTGCCGGTACGTCACCCAGACGCGGCCCTTGCCATCGATGCCGATCTTGGGATAAGCGTAACGCGGCAGTGCTTCCACTTTCGCGCCGGTGTCCGGCGAGCCAACGCGCGGCGGCAACGACGGCAGCTCGGCGACGGGCCGCTTGAGCTTGCCATCTTCCAGACAGACGACCTTGATGGTCCGGCTGAAATAGAGCGGGTTGCCGTCGTCCGCGTCGAGCGCGCCGAAGTCCTTGCCCCACAGTTCGGGGCCTTCTTCGTAGGCGACCCAGAGCCGGCTCTGGAGGTCGTAACAAATCGCGGGGCGCGCGTTGAAGCGCCCTGCACTGTCGACGACACTCCAACCCAACGCCCTGCTGCCCGGCGCACTGATGACCGCGCCGCCCAGCTCGTAGTTGCTGCCAAGGTATTCGTCGTGGACCACGGCGTAATGCTCGCCTGGACCACTGGCCGCCACCGGATTCCATGCCCGGCCGCCAATGCTGTTTCCCGCCATTTCCCCGCCGCCCGGCTCGCGGACGGATTCGGACCACTTGCCTTTTTCGCAGCCCAGGAACTGGATGCAAGGCCCCTGGTCCAGCCGCCAATGCTGATACGCCAGCAGCAGGCGATTGTGGCTGATGTTGGTCACGCTCGCGTGCAAGTCAGATGCTTCGGCGGTAGTGAGGCGTTCTTCTCGACCCGGCCGCCAGACCGTGGGGCCTTGGTCGTCCGGTTTGGCCGCTGGCCGGATCGGCGTGGCAAAAAGATGGAACTTGCCTTGTCGATTGGCGCTGTAGACAGCCCAGACCGTGCCATCGCCTTCCGCCGCGATGGCGCACCGCACCAAGTCCTGCTTGGCATCGGTGATTGCGATGGCGTCGCTCCACTTCCCATCCTTGAAGGACTTCACGAACAGCTGATCGCCGAACTCGGAAGTCTGATACGCTTTGAAGTCCTTGGGTTGCCCCTTGAGCTGCGGCGGCTCGATGCGGCGATTGTCTTCCTGGACGTGATAGCCGATCCAGGCCACCCAGAGCGTGCCGTCGGGACCGTAGCAGGCGGCGGGGAAATCGTCCTCGGTCTTCGCTGTCGCCACCGGAGTAGCAGTGGAAACGAGACGCACGGATAATCGGCCGCCTTCCAGCGCTTTCGCCTGGCCGCTCAGGATTTCCTTCAAGGACACCTGGAGGTCCTTGATTTCGTGGTCAGGGACGCTCAGCCGCAAAGCGGCGTCGGGTTGGATGTCGGTCAGGTGCAGTACGACACCGACGGTGGCGACTGGCTCGACCGCGACGATGGCGGGACTCTTCGGCGGCGCGCGCAGCGGTCGGTGGGACGACGCGACCCAGCCGTCGGGTTCCGTCAGCTTGTCGCCCTCGCGGAAGCGGTAGCCCTCCCGATGCACGACCTTCGCCCCGGAAACGACCGCCTTGCCGGACCACGGTTTGGCCTGGGCGTCTTTCAAGCCCATCTCGATGACGATGGCCGTGGGCGGCGCTGCTTCCTTGGCTTTCTTCGCCCAGTCCAGCACGAGCAGGCTTTGCGCTGTCGGCTTCTGCTGTCCGATGGCCGCGATGGCCACCATGATGCCCACTGTCGCCGCGAGGAGAGCGCGTCGTCGTTGCATGGCGAAACCGTCCTTTGTTGGGGACCCGGAAATGTCCGCAGCGAAGTAAACCCCGGCAAACCCAGAGTAGCCCGCCGCTCCGCGGCGGTACGAGCGGCGCAGCCGCGAGTGTCGCGCCGGCGGCCTACTGCTGACACCTGGGCAAATGACCGGCAC